>NZ_JBFPFS010000009.1:0-247230 GCF_047978125.1 Burkholderia sp. LFS061
CCGGACGGGTCGCCGGCGGTGCCCGCGAGGCGGCCGGCGGCCGGGTCCGCACCGCCGAGCATCGGCCAGACCGGGCGGCCGGCGACCGAGCCGACCGCGCGCAATCCGGACGCATGCACGGCCGCATATCCTTCCGGCAATCCGGAACGATCGACGCCGGCGAGCCGGTACGACACGTCGCCGGTAGCCGCATCACGGGTTCGCACGACATACATGTCGACGCCGGCCGGCTTGAACAGCTCGCCGCCGGGCGTCGTGATGCGCAGCGCGCGTGCCGGATCGTGGCCGAGCGCCGACAACAGCACGGCATCGGCCGGCGCGGCGGCCTCGACGGCGGCCAGGTTCGCCACCGCGTGGGCCGCGACGCGTTCCTGCGCCGTCAGGTCGCCCTGCGCGAAGGCGATTGCGTCCGGTAGCGCATCGGCCGGCACGTACGCGTGATGGCGCGGCCCGGTATGCGCCGCATCGAGCGCCGGGCCGAGATCGTCGTGCGCGACCACCCGCGTGCCCTCCGGCAGCGCGCGCTGTCCATCGGGCATCGTGTGGCCCTGCGCATGCGTTGCCGCGGCCGTGGCGTCGGGCACCGTGCCGCTGAAGCGGAACCAGCCTTCCTCGGGATCGAGCGCGCCGAAATCGGTGCCGCTGCCGAGCACGATGCTGCCGTCGCGCGTGACGAATTCGACGCGCAGGTTCGTCAGGCCGGCTTCGTCGAACGCCTGCATCACGCCGTCGATCACGCGGGTCGGCTGGGGGTCGTCGAGGAAATAGCTGGGCCAGCGCTGGCTCACGGTGCCGCCGGCACGCGTGACGCGCGCGGCGTCGCCGATCACGCCCGGCCGATCGGTCAGCGCGCTGCGGAACGAATGGTCGAGCGTGACCGATTCGAACGTGTCGTCCGGAATCGCGGTGAAGTCGTAGCCGGGATCGGCAAAGGTCGGATCGGCCACGCGCGGCACGGTCGGCCGCACCGGTGCCTCGCGCATCGGCCGGGCCGCCGTGTACGCGGTGGCCGGCGAAGGTTCGGCGCCCGACTCCACGCCCGACCCGACGGGAAGCGCCGCGCGTCCGGCGCGCGCCGGATCGCCGCGGAAGCTCTGCATCGGCAGGCGATCCTTGTCGACCTGGCCGGTCAGTCGCGTCCCGCGCACGGCGGTCGAACCGTCGTGCTCGACGAGCAGGATGTCCGGCGGCGCCCAGACCGAAATCGGCCGCCCCGTGATCTCGGACAGGCGCTGCGCGAGCGCGGCGGCGAACGTCGTGCTCGCGGCCCGCACCTGACCGGGCGCAACGCGCAACGGATCGTGCTTGTTCGAACCGCCGAAGCACGAATACAGCGTCACGTCCTGTCCCGGTTCGAGATGCGGCGCGACGCGCTCGGCCACCTCGTCCGGCGTCAGCGGCCGGCCTTCGGGGCCCAGCATCGCATCGGCCGACATCCCGTGTCCGAACACCACGTGATGACCGGGCGGCGACATCAGCGCGCGCGCGCCGATCGCATGCAGCGGATCGCTCGGCGGCATCAGCAGCGTGTCGGCCGGGCGCAGGAATTCGGGGTGCTGCGTCGCGTCGACGCCGGTCACGTCGTCGAATCCCGTCTGCAGGATCGACTGGCCGTGGATCGTCGTCGTGATAACGCCGCCGTCGACGATCCTGCGATCCGTATAGACGCGGCTGTTCTTCGGATAAATCTTCTGCGGGATGCCCGACAGGCCGTCGTCGGCCTCGTCCGCGACGGCCTGCTCGGTGCGCGCGGCCCATTCGTCCGCCGTGAAGATCTGCCCGGGCCCGACCTCGACGAGCGGGGTCGGCACATAAACGGGCGGCTCGCCCGCGTCCGGTTCGGGCGCGAGACGCGGATGCGCGGGCCCGCGCGGCGTCGATGCCGGCCGCCCGGCATCTCCCGGCGTGCCCGCGTTGCCGCGCCGCCCGCTGCCCGCTTCCGGATCGATCTGTGACTCGATCGGGCGCACCGGTTCGACCGGCGCGTCGCCGTGCGCGGTCGGCACGGGTTCGCCCCGACGCGCGAACACCATCGGCGGATCGCTCGCATCGGGCGCCTCGGGGATATGCAGATAGAGCCGCGTCGACACGTCGGGATCGTGCGCCGGCACGACGATGTCGTCGCTGTTCGGATGCAGGAACAGCGCCCCGGTACCGCGCACCGAGTTGGATGCGATCGACGCGATCACGGGCACCTGCAGCTCGTACGCAAGCTCCTGCGCGAACGGATAGCTGCCGGAGCCGAGATAGCAGCCCGTCAGCAGCACGCCGTTGCCCTCCGTATAGGCGGGATCCTCGAGCAGCTTGCGGGCGAATTCCCTCGGCGACATCGTGCTGCCGCCTTGCGTGACGGCGGCCGAGCTCTCCCAGCTCACGTCGCGCGGCTTCGTGCCGTGCGATTCGGCGATGTCGAAGCCCGACACCTTCAGGAATTGCCGCGCGGTCGCGTGGCCGAGCAGATTCACGACGCTCGAACCCGGCACGGGCCGCAGTTCCAGCGGATTGACGCGAACCGGCTGTGCGCGGCCAGGCGAGAACTTCCCGTTCACGTCGGGTTCGATCTGGAAGCGCGCGAGCCGGCGGCCCGGATCGGGAATCGCTCGGCGCCACCCGGCCGCGTCGTCGTCGCCGAGCCGGCCGAATACCGGCGCCTGGATCAGGTCCGCGAATTCCTGCAGCAACTCGGGATCGGCGCCGCTGTGCGGCCCCTCCAGTGCGACCGGCACGCCCGGCGTGTAGCCCTTCCACGCCAGATCCTCCAGCGCGTACGTCATCTCGAGCGCGCTCGCCGAACGGCCGCTGCGCGGATTGACGATCGCCCCGCGATTCGTCAGCACGCGCCACACGTACACGCCGAGCGGCACGCGTGACTGCCCCGACGCGTCGCGGCCGCCCCAGCGGTTCGAAACCGGGCGCGGCGCCACGGTGCTCCAGTCGACCGCATGCGCGCCCTGATCGATGACCGCCAAGGCCGGCGAGAATCGGTAGGTACGCGGCGCATACTGCACCGAGTGGTCGGGCTTCCCCGCGTAACTGGGCGCGCCGGGTTCCAGCTCGATGCCGGCCGTGTAACCGGAGTCGGGGCCGTCGCTGCGATAGCGCGGCGAACGCCATACGACGAAGCCGCTCGAGCCGTACACGTCCACCCCCAGCACGTTCGCCAGCAGTTGAGCGAACGACGTCACGCGCGTGCCCGCGCCGCATGCATAAAGGATCACCGGCGATTTACCGTCCCAGCCGCTCTGGCGCACCATCTCGGCCACGTCGTCGGCGCTCATCGGCTTGCCGGTCGCGCTCGCGAACGCATCGGACCACGCGTGCGCGTACACCGCGAAGTAGCCGGGCGGCACCGGCATCAACGGTCGCTCGCCCGCTGGCAGCCGGTTCTCGGGTTGCGACGGGTGGTTCGAATAGATCGCGAGGTCGGCTTCGCGGCGCGGATACGCGCCCCACTGCGTTTCGTGCATGCCGACCAGCGCGTTGACCACGTCGATGCGCTTGCCGTCCTCGAAGCGGATCAGCGGCTTGGCCGGATCGAATCCGCGCGGATACACCACGCGCAGCGTGCGATCGTACGTATCGTTCATCGACAGGGTCAGCGCCTTGCCGGCATCGTCGAGCCCGACATGGCCGACCATCGCTTCGGGCGGCACCGTGCCGTCCGCGGCGAGCCTCGTGGTGTCGACCAGCGCGACCTGGTAGCGGCCCGCCACCGCCCCGCCGAGCGCGACCATCATCGCGTCGTGGTACGACGCATACCGCGTCACGCCGATCGTGCCGTCCGCGTCGGATGCCGCGGCCGCGCGTGCCGCCGCATCGTCGCCCGCGGCCGCGCGCCGTTCGTCCGCGTTCGCCGCGCGGATGTCGTCCGGCAGGTTGCCGCGGTCGGTCGCGGGCAATCCGTCCTCCTCCGGGTTGCGCACGTTGCCTTCGGTATCCTCCAGCGCGTACACGTAGTATTCGATGTCTTCGAGACGGTTGCCGCCGGCGAGAACCGATCCGACCACGCTGCGCAGCACGTCCGGATCGGCCGCCGCGCGCGCGGGAATTTCCCACGACGCGGCACGTCCCGTCGTTGCAGGCGTGCCGGCCTCGGTCGGCGGCGCTTCGTCGGCGGCCAGCGCGTGCGCGATCGCCGGCGTGGGTTCGCCGTCGATTGCTTCGGCGTCGGGCGCCAATCTCAACGGGATCGCGCCGCCGTCTTCCGGCATGCCCAGTGTGCGGTGCGCCCGCAGCCACGCGGAGAATCTCGCCCGCAGCCCCGTGCCGGCCGGCGACACCGGTTCGCCGTCGTCGGCCGATTCGCCGAAACTGTTCGCCTGTTCCTCCGCGTGTTGCCACGGGTTGCCGATCTCGCCCACCGCGAGACGCTGGTTCGCCAGCCCGTTGGCGAGCATCGAGTTCACGACGTCGACCGCGACCGGCCGCGGCATTGCCGGCGGCGCGGGCGTCTTCGTGATCGCGCGGATCGGCCGCTCCATCAGCGTGTGCGAACCGAGGCCCATCTGCGCGACGCCGATCCCGAGGTTCAGCAACTGCTGCGCGCGATCGGAATCGGACATCGCATCCCAGTTCTTCACCAGCGACACGCCCTGGTCGGCCATCTGGTAACCGCCGATCACGCCGCCGGTGACGTTGAACACCCCGGCCGTGCGGCCGGTCATCTGCGCGAGCGTCTGGAACGCGTCGGCCCCCTGCGTCAGACTGCCGACCCCGGCCGCCTCGGCCGTGACGCCCTCGCCGCGCGATGCCAGCGTGAGCATGTCCGAGACCTGCCCGGTCGTGCGCAACAGCGACGACGCTTCGGCGAACGACTTCGCCGCGACGCCGAGCCCGCCGCCCGCGAAGCCGGCGCCGCTGCCGATCAGGCTGATCCAGTCGCCGCGCGCCTGCGCATTGCCGAAGCCGGTCGACTGGCCGTGATCGCTCAGGTTCTTCAGGTCGGCGATGGCGGTCGGCACGCCGACCGCCATCCCCGCACCGACGGCCGCCATCGCATAACCGATCAGCGGGCCGCCGCCGATCGCCCCGATCCCGCTCGCGACCAGCACGACACCGCCGGCCGCCGCGAGTATGCCGGTGCCGATCTCGAGAATGTGTTCGGCGTGCTGGTACCACTCCGTCTTGTGCGCGTCGATCGGTTCGTATTGCCCGAGATCGACGGGCGACCCATCGAGCTTCAGGTTCTTCGGCACGTACAACTGGCCGTCGTCGGACAGCGCATTGTTGTGCTGGTAGTCGTCGACGGTGTCGTACTTCCAGCCGCGATCGTCGATCAGCTTGTACTGGTCCGGATGCCCGTCGACCTGCACCTTGAACAGCGCACTCGGCGCGGTGCCCGTGCTCTTCGACACGTAGTAGATCGGCACCAGCGACACGACCGCGTGATCGCCGCCGACTTTCCGGATCTGGTCGACGACGGTCTGGATCATCTGTGTTGCGGCGGAATTCTTTGCGTACAGCGACTGGCTGTTCACCGCCGTGCCGTTCAGCAACTGCCCGTTGCCGACGATCATCTGCTCGAGCAGCGCCATCGACGGCACGTCGTTCGCGTCGGTCGGCACCGCGCCCGGGTCGTCGGGCTGTATCCCGAGCCCCGCGCCGACGAAGTTCGTGAGCTGGTCGGAACCGACCGTGAACGTCCGGGACTGGCCGTCGAAGTTCTTCTGGAAGTCGTTGAAGTACGCCTTCAGCTGCTTGTCCGGATCGGACTTGAACAGGTTGTAGCTGGCCGTCGCGGCCTGCTTGTTCTGGTTGCTCTGCGCGTGCTCGGTGCCTTGCTGGTAACGCAGCTGGAAGTCGTTCGCGAAGCCCGAGCGGAACCGGTCGTCGTTCTGCATCTTCGACAGCAGCGCCTTCGACAGCGAAGGATCGACGCCGGACGAAAGCGCCTGGCGCACGCCGTCGAACCCGTATCCCGTGTCGCTGCCGCGCAGCGTGTAGATCATCGTCTTCGCGTTGCCGTTGGCGTCGAGCAGCCAGCTCGCGACGTCGTCCTCGCGATGCACGGGCTCGCCGTTCGCGGTCGGCTGCTGGTCGGCCAGCCCGACCGCCTTGCTGAGCCCCTTGTAGAACTCGGTGCCGTCCCCGTAAGGCTGCGGCGTGCCCGTGTTCGACTGCGTCCACTTGTTGCCGAAATCCTTCTTGACGGTGTCGAGCACGACGCCCGCGAATTCGGGCGGCGCATTGGCGAGGATGTCCTGCATCCATTTGCCTGCCTTGTCGGCGTTCATCCTGCCGTCGTAACGCGCCTGCATGCTCGCCTGGTCCGTCGCCCTCGAATCGGGCTTCTGCATCAGCGGATCGATCTGCGAATGGATGAAGTTCGCGTCGAAATGCGGCTGGCCGGCCTGCGTCCACAGCGTCTGACGCTCGTCCAGCGAGAACGATGCGTCCATGTTGGTCTTCAGCACCTGGAGCGCGGCGCCGGGGTTGCTGCCCGGGTTCTGCATCAGCTGCGAGACCTGCTGCTTCGTGTACTGCAGCCGCACGTCGGGCGCCGCCGCGAGCAGCAGCTGGATCTTCTGGTACCCGGGCCCGGGCGACTTCGGGTCGACCTTCCCCATTGCATACTGGAACACGCCCTGCTGGTCGATCTGATCCTTCAGCGTCTTGGCCGCGGCCGGGTCCGTCACGTTGGCCGGATTCACTTCGACGCCCGTCAGCTTGACGAACGCCTCCGCGAGCGGGTTCTGCTTGGCCAGCGCCTGTTCCTGCGTCGACAGCTTCGGGTCGTTCGGGTCGACGGTCTGGCCCGTGTCCTGCAGCAGCGCAAAGGTGACCGGATCGGACTGCGCGAGCTGCTTCATCTGCGGCGTCAGCGACGGATCGTCGGGATTGATCGTCGCGATCGTGCGCTTGAGCTGGCTTTGCTCGCCGAATACGTCGACGAGGCCGGTGTACCACATGCCGTCGTGGTTCTGCTTCACGGACGCGACGGTCTGTTTCTGCTCGTCGGGCGTCACGTAGGTCAGCGCGGTGTCGTCGCCGCCCGTCACCACCTTGTCGTACTGGCTCTGTGCCTGCGACATCTCCCGCGTGATGTCGGCCTCGTCGGCACGGCGCAATCCGCCCGGTTCCTTCTGCCACGCCGCGTAGTCAGCCTTCGCGTCGTTCAGGCGCAGCGTCGCGGCCGACACGCTGTATTCGTGGCGCAGTGCGGTCGTCAGCGCCGTGTAGGCGGTGTCGCTGTTCGCGTCGGCCGTGCTGGCCGCCTGACGCAACTGCGCACCGGTATCGGGGTCGTCGCGGCGGACGCCGCCCGGCAACGCGTTGTACCGCTGCAAGTCGGCATTCGCGGCCTGATCCTGCTGCGCGACCTGCGCAAGCTGGAATGCCTTCTCGTTGGTCGCCCGCTGGGGTGCCGATTCCGCCGAGACCGCCTTCTGCGCATCGTCGAGCACCTCGCCGAGCACGGGATCGTTCGGCGTCGCGTTGCGCAGGTCCGCCGCGACGCCCGCGATCGCCTTGTTCGTGTCGCCGCCGCCGTCCGCGGCGACGCGCATCTGGTTCTCGACGGCTGCCTGCACGGCGCCCCACGCGCTCTCGGCCTTCTTGACCTGGTTGTCGAGGTCGGCTTGCGACGCGCCCTGGTCGTTCAGGCGCTTGAGCGTCGCCATCTCCGCCTGCGCCAGCTGGAGCAGGCGCTGCGTCTCGGCCTGCGCCGCGGCAAGGGCCTTCTGTTCGGGTGTCTGGGCCGGAGGGGCGCCGGCGGCGCCGTTGGTGTTCGTCCCGTTGTTGTTCGTCGGGTTGTTGTCGCTCTGCGGCTGCGGCACGTCGACCGGTCCGCCCCCGCCCCCTCCCACTGCCATCAACACCATGTCCGTTCTCCCGCGGCATGCGTGACGTACCGGGCAAGCGGCAGGCCGCCACGCGCAATGGTCCATTGTGCCGAACCGACAACGCGCAAAAAGTCGCGAATTACGTAGTCGCCGGCCCGGTTACGCCGGCATCGGGAAACGTGCGCTACGAATGTGGTGGGGGCAACGGCCGTTGCTTGCCGATACCGGTTCGGCGCAGCACGAACGGTAAATTTTTCCGTTGCCTCCGTCCGTGTCGTCCATCCAATACTCATTGGCCTGGCGAAAGCCGCGGCAGCGGCCGCACTGAAACCGAAACGCGTCGCCGACGCCGCGACGCACGCCCTCCTGCGCCACACGCGCCCCGCTCCCGACTGGATCCCCTGCGCCGACGCGCCGCGATTCTGCTCGATTCCGCAGAGGACCTTTCCTGTGCAACGCCTTAATCGACCGTCGCACGATCTCCAATAATGGCCGCTCGATCCGCCGGCCAGCATGGCGGCGCGACCCGCCGGCGACCGCGCCGGGCCAACGATAAAAACTCCTATGCATTCCTACCAGATGGAGCTGCGCTGGCAGGACGCCTACCATCAATTCAGCGCCGCGGAGAACGAGCAGCAGCTCTTCCAGCGGATCGCCGCGTATTCGAAGCGCCTGGGCTTCGAATACTGCTGTTACGGAATCCGGGTGCCGCTGCCCGTGTCGAAATCGGCCGTCGCGATCTTCGACACCTATCCGGACGGCTGGATGGCGCACTATCAGGCGCAGGACTACATCAAGATCGATTCGACGGTCCGCGACGGTGCGCTCACCACCAACATGATCGTCTGGCCGGACGTCGACGAGGTCGCGCCATGCCCGTTGTGGGAAGATGCGCGCGAGGCCGGGTTGTCGGTCGGCATCGCGCAGTCGAGCTGGGCCGCGCGCGGCGCGTTCGGCCTGCTGAGCATCGCGCGCCATGCGGATCGCCTCACGCCTGCCGAAATCGACATGCTCACGCTGCAGACCCACTGGCTCGCGAACCTGTCACATTCGCTGATGAGCGGCTTCATGGTGCCGAAGCTCGCGCCAGCGGCAAGCGTCGTGCTGACGGCGCGGGAACGCGAAGTGCTGTGCTGGACCGCCGAAGGCAAGACGGCATGCGAGATCGGTCAGATCCTCGGCATCGCGGAGCGGACGGTGACTTTTCACGTCAACAACGTCCTCGTGAAGCTTGGCGCGACCAACAAGGTGCAGGCGGTCGTCAAGGCGGTCTCGGCGGGGCTCATCGATATGTTCTGAATGAACAAGCATGCCGGCGCGCGCGTCGCGGGGACCGTGATCGCCGCATGCCTGACCGGCTTCGCGCCGGCCATCGCGCACGCACAGAGCAGCGTGACGCTGTACGGCCTGATCGACACGTCGATCACCTACTCGACCAACCAGCGCACGCAGGGCGCCGGCTCGCCCGGCAGCGGCAGCGTCGCGATGACGAGCGGCGCACTGAACGCGTCGCGCTGGGGGCTGCGCGGCCGCGAGGATCTCGGTGGCGGCATGGCCGCGGTCTTCACGCTCGAAAACGGCTTCTCGGGCACCACCGGCAAGCTGTCGCAGAAGGGCGTCGACATGTTTGGCCGCCAGGCATGGCTCGGCGTGAGCTCGAAGACGGCCGGCACGCTGACGTTCGGCCGCCAGTACGACCTGATCCTCGACTTCGTGACGCCGCTCGGTGCGTCCGGCCCCGGCTGGGGCGGCAACCTCGCGGTCCATCCGTACGACAACGACGATTCGAACCGCAACCTTCGCATCAACAACGCGGTGAAATACACGAGCCCGACGTATCGCGGGCTGACGTTCGGCGCGATGTTCGGTTTCTCGAACACGGCCGGCCAGTTCGCCAACAACGCGGCATGGAGCGCGGGGCTGTCGTATGCGAACGGGCCGCTGAAGCTCGGCGCCGGCTACCTGAAGATCAGCCGCGACCGCAATGCGCCGAACCCGGACGGTGCGCTGAGCACGGTCGACGGGTCGGCGACGATCACGGGCGGCAACCAGCAGATCTGGGCCGCGGCCGGCCGTTATGCGTTCGGGCCGCATTCGGTCGGCGCCGCGTGGTCGCACTCGACCACCGACGGCGTGACGGGCGTGCTCCAGGGCAGCAATATCGCGCCGCTGAAAGGCGAATCGCTCGTGTTCGACAACTTCACGGTCGACGGGCGCTTCTTCGTCACGCGCGCGTTGAGCCTCGCCGCCGCGTACACGTACACGATGGGCCGCTTCGACACGCGCACGGGCCAGACGCGCCCGAAGTGGAACCAGGTCGTCGCGCAGGCCGACTATGCGCTGTCCAAGCGCACGGACGCGTATCTCGAAGGCGTGTACCAGAGCGTGAGCGGCGGCAACGGCAATCCCGCATTCAACGCGACCGTCTGGACGCTGACGCCTTCGGCGAACAGCAACCAGGTCGTCGTCGCACTGGGGCTGCGGCACAAGTTCTGACGACGCGGCGCTTCGCCGCTTCACTGCCCGTCGATCGCGTACGGCACGCGTTTCGAGCCCCGCTCGATCGTGGTGACCTGTGCAGAAAGGGCCGCGCCCGTGCGCGGCCCTTTCGCTGCGGCATTGCGTACCGCGCGGCGCCGGCGGGAGCAAGAATGCGTCCCCGACTGTCGCGTCCGCGCAAAAAATGCGGAGAAACTGGTCGCGTTGCGACATTTTTCCTACTCTGTTTGCAGCGACGCCGTGATTCGGTGTTCCGGTCGCAACACTCTTTCACATGGCGCACCACCGGCTTACGGACATGCATCGCGTCGACGGAGCCGAACCTTTCGCGCCGTTGCAGCCGGATACCTACGTGCCGATGACACGCACCACGCTTTCAACGCAGTCAACCGCTGGAGACGAACGATGAGCAAAACGAACCGATTTGCGATCCTGGCCGCCGTCGCGCTGCTGGCCGGTTGCCACCACGCGGCGAAAACACCCGAGAATGCCGGCATGGCGCCGACACCATCGAGCGAAGCCGTCGCAACGGTGACGGCCGACGATCTCGACAATCCGAACAGCCCGCTCGCGAAGCGCAGCATCTATTTCGATTTCGACGCGTACTCCGTGAAGCCCGAATTCCAATCGCTGCTGCAGGCGCACGCCGACTACCTGCGCGGCCATCCGGCCCGGCGCGTGCTGATCCAGGGCAACACCGACGAACGCGGGACGTCCGAATACAACCTCGCGCTCGGCCAACGCCGTTCGCAAGCCGTGTTGAGCGCGCTGGAAACGCTCGGCGTGCCGGGCACGCAACTCGAGGCCGTCAGCCTCGGCAAGGAAAAGCCGGTCGCGCTCGGCCACGACGAGGATTCGTGGGCGCAGAACCGCCGCGCCGATCTCGTCTATCGTTGACCGGACGCCGCCGCGACGGCGGCATCCGCGTAAAGGAACGCGAGGCAGGCCGCCGGCCGCGAGCGCGGCCGAGCGGTGCCGTTCGGCTCGCCGGGTTCATGCGCGTCACCGTTCACGCGCCCGATACGCGGCGCGGCGCGCTCAACGCCGGCGTTCGAGCCGCCGATGCAGCCAGTGCGACATCACGGCCGACGTGACGATCGCATCGAGCGTCGCGATCGCGTTGATGTCGCCGACCTTGTCCGCCTTGATCAGCCAGGTCTGGAGCAGCACATAACCGACCATCGTGCCGGCGCCCACGATCACGCCCAGCAACACGAACCAGCGCCGCCGGATGCGCGTGCCGAGCGCCCCCATGATGCCGCCGGTCACCATCGCGGGCAGGAAATAGCCGAACAGGAACGATGCAAAGAAGATCAGCGGCACCATGCTCGCGCTGGTTTTCAGGACGTCCCATGACGGGCCGTCGATCAACGACCACGCGATCAGCATCACGCCCGGCCAGACGAGCGCCGCGACCAGCGGGCCGCCGACGGCAAATGACAGGCAGCCGAACACTGCACGGCCGGACGCACGCAACGGTTTGCGCGAAGGGCTCTCGAGGGTTGCACTCATGGTTTTTGTATTTTGTAGTCGGAATCGGAATGGCGGCGTGCCGGAGTGTACCAAGGCACCGCGCAGCGGATCCGATCCGGCACCATCGCGCACGACGATACGCAAAAAGCATGGAATAAACGGCCCGCCCGAGACGTTTCGTCATCGCGTAGACGCGCGGTTCACGCGAACCGGCCTGTCCTGCGGCCTGCGCGCTGCAAGGAGATTGCAATGAAATCGACAACGTTGGCCGCGGCGTTGATCGCGGCGCTGATGCTTGTGCTGTCGGCGGGATGTACGCAGCCGGGCAGCGGCACTTCGCAAGGACCGGGCATGAGCCGGTACGGCGGCGGCGGCTCGGGAGGCGGCGGAGGCGGTGGCGGAGGTGGCGGCGGCTACTGAAGAACCGCCTCGAAAAGTCGGGCGACGCATCGCGCGCGAGCACCGGAAACCGGCCGCATCGCGCGCGACGCCCCGCCCTGCGGCGTGACCTGGACTTAACGCATCGCCTTCACGTCGGCCGGCGTGACGCTCGCGGGCTGGCCGCCCCACGTCGCGCGCAGGTAGTTCGCGAGCTGTGCGAGTTCGTCATCGCTCAGCGTGCGTGCGAAACCCGGCATCGGCTGCAGGTTTTCGAAGCCGGCAAATTTCTGCTCGTCGATGCCGTCGAGCATCGCGACCAGCAGGTTGCGCGGATCGCCCTGACGCACCGTCGAGTTGCCGTTCATCGGCACCGCAACGTGCGGCTTGCCTTCGCCGTTGAAGCCGTGACAGCCCGCGCACACCGCGAGATATACCGAGCGGCCGGCCGCGAGCTGCGCGGCGTCGGCCGACACCGGCTTCACGGGCTGCGGCGCGGGCGGCGTATCGCCGAGCAGGTACACGGACAGCGCGCGCAGGTCGTCCTTCGTCAGGATCTGCGTGCTCAGGTGCACGACCGGATACATCTCGCCGAACGCCGAGCCTTGCGGCGCGATGCCGACGCCGAAGAACGCCTGCAGGTCGGTGCCCGTCCAGCCGCGCGCGGCGAGGCCGGCCGGCGTGATGTCAGGCGCGGCCACGCGGCCGAGCGCGGCGCCGGCAAGCGGCTTCGCGCTGTCCAGTTGGCCCGTGAACGTGCGCGGCGTGTGGCATTCCGCGCAGTGACCGAGCGGGTTCGCCAGATAGCGGCCGCGCTGCCAGTCGGCGGATTGCCCGGCCGACGCGTCCGGCAGGCTGTCCTTCAGGAACAACAGATCCCACACGGCCATGCCGAAGCGCAGGTTGTACGGGAACTTCAGCTCGTGCGCGCGGTTTTCCTGCGCGACCGGCCTGATCTTCATCAGGTACGCGTACATCGCGTCGGTATCGGCACGCGTGAGCTGCCGGTACGACGTGTACGGCATCGACGGATACAGCCGCTTGGACGGCGCCTTGCCGTCGTGCAGCGCGGCGTAGAAATCGTCCGCGCTCCAGCTGCCGATCCCGTGATCCTTGTCGGGCGTGATGTTCGAGCCATAGAACGTGCCGTACGGCGAATCGAGCTTCGCGCCGCCGGCGAACGGCGCGCCGTCCTTCGCGGTATGGCACGCCGCGCAGTCGGCGGCCTTGACGAGATAGCGGCCGCGCGCGACCTGATCGGCGCCGGGCGCGCCGGATGCGACGTTCGAGGCCGGCGCGTCATGGCCGCCGCAGGCGGCGAGCAGCAGCGCGCAGGCCGCCGCGAGCGCGGGCAGGCCCGCGGCACGCGCGACACGATGGGCGAATGTGCGTTTCATGCGGCGTCCTTCACGAGTCCCGGCGTCGTCAGCACCACGTCCTTCACGGCTTCGTAGTAGCGGACGTAGCCCGTGCAGCGGCAGATGTGCGCGTCGAGCGCGTCGGTGATCGTGCGTTCGACGTCGGCCTTCGCGATCGGCTCGCGCTTCAGGCGCTCGATCAGCACGGTCGCCGCGTTGACGAAGCCCGGCGTGCAGTAGCCGCACTGGAAGCTGAAGTGCTCGAGGAACTTCTGCTGGATCGGCGACAGCTCGACCACTTCGCCCGCGTCGTTGCGCTTCGCGTGGCCTTCGATCGTGCGGATCGAGCGGCCGTGGAAGAAGTGCGCGCCGGTGATGCAGGTGCGCATTTCCTCGCTCGTGCCGTCCGGCTTGTCGACGATCACGACGCATGCGTGGCAGATGCCCTGCCCGCAACCGAGCCGCGAACCGGTGAGGCCTGCGTATTCGTGCAGGAACTCGATCATCATCAGCCCTTCGGGCACCTGCATCGGGCCGACGGCCTTGCCGTTGATGTTGACCGACAGCGGCTTCTGCTGGAACCGGACGAGCGGACGCTCTACGGCGACGGGCGCAGCAGCCGGAGCGGATGCCGGCGCGGCCGAAGCCGCGTTCGGCGCGGAAGCGCCGGTCGCAGCCGCGCTGGCACTCGCGGCCGAAGCCGCGGTTTGGGTGGTCGTCATGCGAGCACCTCCTGAATCTTTTGCGGGGTCACCGGCAGGTCGGTGAAACGATGGCCGATCGCGTGCGCGATGCCGTTCACGATCGCGCCGACGACGGGGATCATCACCACTTCGGCGACGCCCTTCGGCGGATCCGTCTCGGACAGCGGCGGCAGGATGTCGCCCGTCTGCGACCATACGGCGACGTCGGATGCGCGCGGCAACGGGTAGCGGTTGAAGTTCCACGTGCCGTTGCCGGGGCCGTCCTCGTAGAGCGGCAGATATTCATGCAGCGCATGGCCGATGCCCATCGCGAGGCCGCCCTGCAACTGGCCCGACACGAGCTGCGGCGAAATCTGGTTGCCGCATTCCATGATCGAGTGGTGCGTGAGCAGTTCGACTTTGCCGGTCGCTTCGTGCACGGCCAGCTCGACGAGCGTGCCGACAGCCGTGTAGTACGTGACGGCCGCGTTGTTGCGGCTCGTCGGCGGGATGAACACGCGCTTGCGGTCCAGCACGCGGTAGCCGTTCGCGGTCGGCGGCAGCGTGCCGCGCATCGCGGTCGCGCCGGCCGGTGCGGCGGTGCCCGGCACCGGGCCGCTGCTATCGCCCGTCTTGTCGCCCGTCTTCGGCGCGCCGACGCGCAGCGACAGCCCGTCGATCGGCAGGCGTTCGACCGTGCCGCCCACTTCGAACTCGGCCTCGGTCCATTGCCAGCGGTTGAACACGTGCACGACGGCGCCGGTCGGCAGGCCGAGCGCATGCGCCTGCTTCGCGAGCTGTTCGAACGTCAGCGGCTCGAGGCCGTCGGCGGTCAGCTTGCCGTCGACCCAGCGTGCGTCCTCGATGCGGATCGTGTATGGCGCGGCCTGGCCGCCGCCGAGGCCGCGCGTCCAGATCGACATCGCGGCCGGCCACAGCCCGTAGCGGAACACCGCGCGCGCGGCTTCGCGCGTGCTGTGCGTGAAGTAGTACGCCGAATTCGTCGCGCTCGACGGCGACGCATAGTTCGGCGACCAGCGCGGGTTCGCGCTCAGCCGATCCTGGTCGGCCTGCGACATGATGTACGGATCGCCGCTCGTCTCGACCGGCAGGTCCGGCCATTCGGTCACGGCAACCCGTACTTCGGTCGCCGGACGGCCGAGCCATTTCGCGACCGCGACGGCCTGCGACGTCGACATGCCCGTGCCGATCTCGGCAGCCGTGTGCTGCAGCGACACCTTGCCGTGCTCGTCGAACTCGACCTTCGCGAACGACGCTTCCGCGCCCGTGCCGAAATCCTTCTGCACGCAGGCGAAGCCGACGCCGTAGCGCTTGCCCGGGTTCGCGGCCTCGAATTCCGCCTTGCGCGCGGCGCGGCGCGTCCACAGCGGATGCTGCTTCGCTCGCTCCAGCACTTCGTCGACGCGCAGCGCGCCGGCCGGAATCGCACCCTGCGTGTTCTTCATCCCCGAACGCAGCGCGTTGCGCAGCCGGAAATCGATCGGGTCGAGGTTCAGTTGCGCGGCGATCTCGTCGATCGCCATCTCGGTCGCGGCCATGCTCTGCAGCGTGCCGTAGCCGCGCGCGGAACCGGCGTCGATCGCGCGCGACGCGATCGCCACCGCCGCGAGGTCGCTCTTCGGGAAGTAGTAGATCGATTGCGCGGCCGTCGCGCCGACCATCGCCACCGACGGCGAGAAGTTCGAGCGCCCGCCGCCGTTCGCCTCGAAGTCGCCCTTGAACGACTGCAGCAGGCCGGTGTTGCGGTCGACCGCGATCCGGTAGCGCATCCTGAACGCGTGACGCTTCAGCGACGTCTGGAACTGCTCGTAGCGATCGTTCGCGAAACGCACCGGGCGGCCGTCCGCGTACAGCGCGCAGACGAGCCCGTAGAACGGCACGTTGAAGTGATCCTTGGAGCCGTAGCCGACCGTATAGCACGGATGCACGAACAGCTTCTTCACCGGGAAGCGGGTTTTCGCGACCATCGCGGCCGCGTTCTCCGCCACTTCGAGCGGCGATTGCGTCGGCACGACGAGATGCAGCGACTGCGTCGCGGCGTCGTACCAGCAGTTCGCGTTGTCGGGTTCGAGCGCGGCCGTATCGACCGACTGCGTGTTGTACTCGCGATCGAACACGAGCCAGTCGGCCGTCGGATGGTCGAGCTCGGCGGCGATCTGCCCCGCGAGGAACATGCCCTGCTCGTCGAGCTTGCCGTGCTCCTTGCCGTCCGGCCATACCGGCAGATGCTTGCGCATCATGCTCGGGAAGATCGGCGCATCCTTCAGGCTCGAATAGACGTCGTCGTCGTAGGCCGTCTTGCCGCCTACGCGCACGTAGCGGAAGGTGCCCCACGGATCGCGCTCGAGCGGGCCCGTGACCGCGCCGTAGCGGATCACGTCGTCACGGAACTTGAGCGCGTTCTTCGCGAAGCGGAAGCGCGCGAAGTCGTGATAGATGAGGATCGCGACCGCATGGCCGAGATACGCGGGCGTCTTGCCGGCCGGCAACAGCATGTCGTCGCCGTAGAACGCCGGGAACGCGACGCCGTCGCGCACCAGATCGTCGGCCGTGACCACGCGGTCCGGCTTCAGGTCGTCGCCGAGCTGCGACAGGTCGAAGCCTTCGTAGGTGCGGTCGGCCTGCGTGACGCGCAGGATCAGCGCATGCGACTGCTGCTGCGGCCAGTGCGGCATGTCGGCCGCGCGGACGTCGCGGGCGAACACTTTCGAGCCCGTGACCTTCGCGATGCCGTCGATGCGGAATTGGGGGATGCCGGTGACGCTATCCCATTTGACGGGGGTGAGGAGTTTTTCTTCGAAGAGCGCCGCGAATGCGCGACTGCCCAGCGGCGCGACATACACCGCGACGCCCGCCAGCACGCTGGCTTTCAGAAAACCCCGCCGTGACAGGCCGTGGTTTTTCATTTGGGGGGAACCTCCTGATGCGGCTCGATCGGCGATCGGGTGTCGCGGCGTTCGGAGCGGCGCGCATTCTGGCATTGTTTTAGATATATCGCCTATAGTATTTCCCGCATGAAATACTTATTGAATTTCTTATAACGGGATTCAGCCGAGGTGCGGCGCGTGGTCGCGGGGTGCGCAATGCGTCGGCGATTTGCGTGCGTTTGCCCCCCGTCGCACCGGCTTCGGCCGGCATCGACAGCACCCGACGGGCAAACGCGCCACGCATCGCGGCCGGTCTCCGATCGGCCGCCGTACATTGTTCCGTTCGCAACGATCCTGCCTGCCCCCTTCGAATGCGCAACAATTTCGCAGGCGTGGTTGACGACTTGCGGCCGGCGCGATGTTCAGTGTCGATGAACTGCGCCTGCCATGCGTCCGGGCACCCCGCGCCGCCCGTGTTTCATGGTAATGTCGCGCGTATCCGGCTTGCCGGCGCCTCCGCCACGTGCCGTGCGGGCGCCGCCAGCCATCGCGACTCGTGTCGAGGTCAAAAACCATGGCAGTCAGGGCATCAATCCTGAACTCCGTTCTCGCCACACCCTCCTCCGGCAACCACCGTGTCACGGCGGCGTTGCGCCCGTCGATGCTGGTCACGCTGTTCGAAGATATTCGCCCGATGGCGATGTCCGGGCTCGCGAGCGGCTTCGTCGCGGCCGTCGCGCTGATCCGGCTGCAGCAGCTCTGGTGTCTCGTGTGGCTGATCGTCGACGTCGGCCTGCTCGCCGCCCGGCTCGCGATCGCGCGTGCGTACACGGTGCACCGCGACGCCGGCGACGATCGCGCCGAATACTGGGCGAGGCGCTATGCGCCCGTGTCGCTCGCCGCATGCTACGTGCTCGGCCTCGGCGTGATGGGCTGCGTGGACGCCGTCGACGTCGAGCTCGGCACGCTGTCGGTGATGGTCGCGGGCGGCGTGTTCGGCGGGATCGCGTCGCGCAATTCGGCGCTGCCGCGGCTCGCGATAACGCAGGTCACGCTCGGCGTGCTGCCGATCGGCCTCGGCGCGTTGCTGGCCGACCGGCCCGGCGCGTGGCTGCTGCTGCCGCCGCTCGCGATCTATCTCGCGGCCATGCGCACGGTCGTCCAGCGCCATTACCGCGTGCTCGTCGCGCTGATCGCCGCGCGCCAGCGCAACGCCGAACTCGTCGCGCACTTCGACGCCGCACTCACCTACATGCCGCACGGCCTGTGCATGATCGACAGCGAGACCCGCGTGATCGTCGCGAACCGCCGCACCGCGCAGCTGTTCGGCTCGCCGCGCGAGATCATGCTCGAAACGCGGCTGGCCGACGTCGTCGCGGCGCTCGGCGCGAACGCCATATGCGATCCCGGCGGCGCCGGTCTCGCCGCTCAGTGCGACGTCTGGCTGACCCGCGACGAACCCGAGCCGTTCGACATCGTGCTCGCCGACGGCCGCCAACTCGAACTGACGCGCCACCGCGTGCCGGACGGCAATGCAGTGATCATCGTCGAGGACGTCACCGCGCGCCGCCAGACCGAGCAGCACATCCGGCATCTCGCGCGGCACGACGCGCTGACGGGTTTGCCGAACCGCCACGAACTGCATGCCCGGCTCAAGCGGATGCTGTCGCACCGGCCGCGCATGCCGGGCCCGTCGCTCGCCGTCATGTATCTCGACCTCGACGGCTTCAAGGCGATCAACGACCGCTTCGGCCACCAGGCCGGCGACGAGGTGCTGACGCAGGTCGCCGAGCGGCTCGGCAAGACGCTGCCGCCCGGCGAGCTTGCGGCGCGCATCGGCGGCGACGAATTCGTGGTCGCGATCGACGATACGACGATGCACGCGTGCTCGATCCTCGCCGCGCGCATCATCCGGCAGATCTCGGCACCGTATACGCTGTCGATCGGCAAGATCGTCAGCCTCGGGATCAGCATCGGCATCGCGCTCGACGACGGGCACGGCTCCCCCGACGAACTGATCCGTCAGGCCGACAGCGCGCTGTACGACGCGAAGTCGGCCGGCAAGGGCATCTACCGCTTCTATTCGAACGGCAGCCGCCGCGTGGCGCCGGTCACCGCCAGCTGATCCGACAGCACGCGTAGCCCGTTCATCGTCGTTTCCACTACCGGCCGCATCCTCCCGGCGATTCAATTCCGAAACGCGTTGCGTGTTCGCACGTCGCGCCGCGCTCGCGTGTCACGTGACGTGTTCCGTAACATCGCCGCTCGCCACCCGTTACGTTGACCGCAGAAGCCTGCACGATCGATGCAGCGGCCGACATTTCGTGGTTGGCATTCTTATTGCTCCTTGATGGGGAAAGAACGTTTCAGGGAGCCCAACATGAATACCGTCGAAGTCCTCGCCAGAACCGAAACGATCGACGAACAAACCGTGATCGACGGCGCGTCCCTGATCCGGCGGCTCGTTTTCGAGCGCCGCACGCACGCCCGTGAAGCCGCGTGCGTCGACAATCCGCCGCTGACGCTGTACGGCGCGTTTCGCCAGGGCGTCACCGATTACGGCGCGCGGCGCGCGAATCCGTATCGCGCCGGCAGCCGTTTCTGGGCATTGTGGGAAGAAGGACGTCTCGAAGCTGAAACATCGGGCCGCTGAGCCGGCCGCGCGCGCCGGCCCTGCTGCGGCAAGGGATCGGCGCGAAATTTGACGCATGAATGCGGCCGGCCGCGCGGCGGCATGCGTTCACCGATGCAACATCGCGCGCGGTTTCGCGTATCGGAAATTCGGCTCGCCATGCGCATCCGCGCTCATGCCGGTTGAGGGCGGTCGGCGTTGCGCGCTCCCCACGCGCCGCGTGGCGGTCGTTTCCCGATAAGATGGCAGATTCCGTTCATCGAACGATGCCGCCATGACCGCCCCTTCCTCACAGCGAAACCCCATCCACTGCGAAATCGATCTCGACGCGCAAGGCAAGCACGCGGGCTACCTGCGGCTGCCGCATTCCGTGCACCGCTCGGCGTATGGCTGGCTGCCGATCCCGATCGCGTCGATCCGCAACGGCGACGGCCCGGTCGCGCTCGTGATGGCGGGCAACCACGGCGACGAATACGAAGGCCAGATCATCGTGTCGCAGTTGATGCGCGAGATCGAACCCGAGATGGTCAGCGGGCAGTTGATCCTGCTGCCGATGGCGAATTTCCCCGCGGCAGACGCGGGCCTGCGCGTATCGCCGCTCGACGAAGGCAACCTGAACCGCAGTTTCCCCGGCGATCCAACCGGCACACCGACGCAGATGATCGCCCACTACATCGAGCACGCGCTGCTGTCGCGTGCGCAGTACCTGGTCGACCTGCATTCGGGCGGCAGCTCGCTGCTGTACCAGGGCGGCAACATGCTCGCGATCGATCCGCTCGACGCGGACGAAGCCGCGAAGCTCAACGGGCTGCTGGTCGCGTTCGGCTTGCCGAATGCGCTGCTGCACGCGCCGAACCCCGTGCATTCGGCATCGGCCGCGCGCCGGCAGGGCGCGATCTCGATCGTGACCGAACTGGGCGGCGCGGGCATGGCCGATCCGTCGCTGATCAGGCTCGGCCGCCACGGGCTGCTGCACTACCTCGGTTATATCGGCCTGCTGCGCGGCGCGCTCGTGCCCGATGCACCGCCGACCGTCACGCGCTTCATGCGCGTCGATGGCGACCGCCACTTCGTCTATGCATACGAGCGCGGGCTGTACGAGCCGCTCGTCGAACTCGGCGACCAGGTGAAGGCTGGACAGCCTGCCGCGTGGGTGCATTTCCCCGATACGCCGCTGCGCGAACCCATGCTGCACCGGTTCAACGGCGACGGCGAAGTGGTGTGCAAGCGCGTGCCCGCGCAGGTGCGGCGCGGCGATTGCCTGTTTCAGCTGGCGGAGTTGTCGGCTGCGCCGAGCGTCGGCCAATGAGTCAGATCCTATCGTTCAGGAAATCACGAACATGAAATGTCCTGCCTGCGGTGGCGCGCAACTGATCCGTGACACGCGTGACATTCCGTACACCTGCCAAGGTCACTCCACCGTCATACCGCGCATCACCCGCGACTTCTGCCCTGCATGCGAGGAATCCGTGCTGGACATCGAAAATGCAAGCCGCCTCGGCGAAGCGGTGACACGGTTCGCAACACAGATACGAGGTCAGGCGACGTAGCCGCGCGTCATCCGTCGCCCCGCATTCATCAAACGGGCGCGCCAGCACGGAGCGCCCCATTCGGCTTGCCCCTACCCCACTCCCGCTGCAAGCCTTCTGACGCCTGCCGCGAAATCCTTATCGAAATTGCTTCGTTCGCCTTTGCCGGCCGCGCCGCTAACGTGTTCAAAACGGCGGCGGCCGGCCGCATGCATCGCAGGATGCGCATCGGCCGCCGTCATCACGACAACCGCGCCGCGATAACGGAACAGACCGGACGGGCCATGTGCCCGCACCCCGAACGGAACGTCCGCATCGCGCGCCCTTCGCGATGCCCATGGCCACGAACGACCGCCTCATCGACACGACGCCGCTCGACGTCCGCGCGCAGCCTCTGATCGACGCGCTGATCGACGAGTATTCGACCCGTTACGACGCGTACCGCCCCGACAGCCGCGCATCCGCGCGCGACGAACTCGCGCGCTACCCGGCCGAACTGTTCGCGCCGCCCGAAGGCGCCTTCGTGCTGCTGCTGCGCGACGGCGAAACGATCGGCGGCGGCGCGTTCAAGCGCTACGACGCGCAGACCGCCGAGCTCAAGCGCATCTGGACGCGCACGGACCTGCGCCGTCAGGGCCTCGCGCGGCTCATCGTCGAAGCGCTCGAGCTGCGCGCCGCGCAGCAGGGCTATCGACGCCTGTACCTGACCACCGGTTTTCGCCAGCCCGAAGCGTGGGCGCTGTACGACCGCACCGGCTATACGCGGCTGTTCGATTCGTCGATCGACCCCGAAGCGTATTTCCACCTGCGGTTCGGCAAGGATCTCGCCGACCCGTCGCGCACGGCGTCGCTCGCCGACCTGTGGGCGCCGTTGCCCGAGCCGGCGCTGCCGCGCTGAGCCCACTGCTCCACCCGACTCCGCTCCCTACGACACAACAACAGGACGTTTTCATGCAACGAGCCGTACCGCTTTCTTCCCGTGCCATCCGTACGCTGGCCGCCGCGCTGATCGGCCTGACCGCATTCGCCGCGGCCGCCGCGACGTTCGACCTGAGCCCCGAGCAGCGCGGCCGCCCGCGCGGCGCAGCCGATGCGGCGGTCGAACGCGCGGTGCCCGCGTCGTTCAAGTTCGCCGAGCCCGGCACGCTGACGATCGGCATCGCGCCGAGCCTGCCGCCGATCAGCTCGTATGCGACCGACGCGCGCACGGTGGTCGGCTTCGACGCCGACGTCGGCCAGCTCGTGTCCGACAGCCTCGGCCGCAAGCTGAAGATCGTCGCGCTCGCATGGGCCGACTGGCCGCTCGCGCTCGAATCCGGGAAAGTCGACGCGGTGATCTCGAACGTGACCGTCACCGAGGAGCGCAAGCAGAAATTCGATTTCTCGTCGTACCGCCACGATCTGGTCGGCTTCTACGTGCGCAACGACAGCAAGATCCAGGCGATCCGCGAGCCGAAGGATGTCGCGGGGCTGCGTGTCGTGACCGACGCCGGCACCAACCAGGAAAAGATCCTGCTCGCGTGGGATCGCGAGAACGTCGTGCACGGGCTGAAACCCGTGCAGATCCAGTACTACGACGACCAGGCGATGCGCATCGTCGCCGTGCAGTCGGGCCGCGCCGATGCCGTGTTCAGCGTGAACTCGGTGCTCGCGTATCAAAGCGCGCAGCAAGGCAAGACGCGGCTCGTCGGCGCGATCAGCGGCGGCTGGCCGCGCACGGCCGACATCGCGATCGCGACGCGCCGCGGCAGCGGGCTCGCCGAGCCGCTGACCGTCGCGCTGAACGGGCTGATCAAGAACGGCCGCTACCAGCAGGTGCTCGACCGCTGGAACCTCGCGTCCGAAGCAATCGACCAGTCGCGCACGAATCCGCCGGGGCTGCCGAAGAGCTGAGCGTCGCGCGCGCCCCCGTCCATCCACGCCTCACGCAGGAATGCCGCTCACCATGTCTTATTCGCTTTCGTTGCTGGACAAGAGTCCGATCGCCGACGGCGCGAGCGCCGCCGACGCACTGCGCTTCACCACGACGCTCGCGCAGCGCGCCGAACAGCTCGGCTACGAGCGCTTCTGGGTCGCCGAGCATCACGGCACGCCGGGCTTCGCGAGCTCGGCGCCGGAGATCGTCGTCGCGCACCTGCTCGCGCGGACGTCGCGCATCCGCGTCGGCTCGGGCGGCGTGATGCTGCAGCACTACAGCCCGTTCAAGGTCGCCGAATCGTTCAAGCTGCTGGCCGCGCTCGCGCCGGGCCGCGTCGATCTCGGCATCGGCAAGGCGCCCGGCGGGCTGCCGCTGACCACGCGCGCGCTGCAGTGGTTCCACGACAAGGCGCGCAAGCCGGACTTCGCGGGCCAGCTCGCGGAACTCGACGCGTTTCTCGGCTGGGGCGTCGCCGAAGATCATCCGCTCGCCGGCGCGGTCGCGATGCCGGTGCCGCCGCAGCCGCCCGAACGCATCCTGCTCGGCGGCTCGCCGGACAGCGGCGCGCTCGCCGCGCGCAACGGCTGGCGCTTCTGCTACGCGGGGCATTTCAACGGCGACGACGCGAATCTCGAACGCTCGCTCGACGCGTACCGCAGCGCGGGCGGCACGCGGCCGCTCGTCGCGCTGTACGCGGTGGCAGCACCGACGCGCGACGAGGCCGAGCAGCTGATCGGGCCGCTGAAGATCTTCAAGCTGCAGTTCGCGGGCGGGCAGAGTTTCAACCTGGCGAGCGCGCAGGCGGCCGCCGAATTCGCGCGGCAAAGCGGCGCGTCCGACTACCGGATCGACGAGCTGCGCCCGACCGTGCTGGCCGATACGCCCGAGCGCGTGCACCGCGCGCTCGATGCGCTGAGCCGGCGGCTCGACGTCGATGCATTCGTGATCGATTCGCCGGTGACCGACTACGCGGCGCGGCTCGCGTCGGCCGAATGGCTCGGCGGCGCGCTGTCGGCAACACCGCTGCAAGCGGCCCTCGCGGCCGACCGCTCCCTTTCCCCTGACCAGAACGCGTGACGCTCCCATGACGACCCGACGATCGATCCCCTTCGGCCTGATGCTGCAAGGCGCAGGCAGCCACATGAACGCATGGCGGCATCCGAGCAATCCGCCGGACGCGAGCATCAACCTCGACTTCGCGATCGGCATCGCGCGCAAGGCGGAAGCCGCCGGCATCGCGTTCGCGTTCGTCGCGGACGGCCTCTACATCAACGAGAAGTCGATCCCGCATTTCCTGAACCGCTTCGAGCCGCTGACGGTGCTGTCGGCGCTCGCGGTCGCGACGAAGAAGATCGGGCTCGCCGGCACGATCTCGACGTCGTACAGCGAGCCGTTCACGGTCGCGCGCCAGCTCGCGTCGCTCGACGCGATCAGCGGCGGGCGCGCGGGCTGGAACGTCGTGACGACACCGCTCGAAGGCACCGCGAAAAATTTCGGCAAGGCGCATCCCGATCACGAACTGCGTTACGAGATCGCCGACGAATACCTCGACGTCGTGCAGGGCCTGTGGGATAGCTGGGACGACGACGCGTTCGTGCGCGACCGCGCGACCGGCCGCTTCTTCGATCGCGCCAAGCTGCATACGCTCGATCACCACGGCCGCTTCTTCCAGGTCGCGGGCCCGCTGAACATCCAGCGCTCGCCGCAAGGGCAGCCGGTGATCTTCCAGGCCGGCTCGTCCGACACCGGCATCGGGCTCGCGGGCAAGTATGCGGACGCGGTGTTCACGCATTCGCCGTCGCTCGACGAGACAGCCGCGTTCACGCGGCGCGTGAAGCAAAGCGCGGTCGAGCACGGGCGGCAAGCCGACGACGTGAAGATCTTCCCCGGCGTCGGGCCGATCGTCGGCCGCACGGCCGCCGAGGCCGAAGACAAATACCAGGCGATCCGCGACCTGCTGACGATCGACGAGGCGCTCGCGTATCTCGGCCGCTATTTCGATCACCACGATTTCACGCAATACGCGCTCGACGCGCCGTTCCCGGAACTCGGCGAGCTCGGCCGCAACAGCTTCCGCTCGACCACCGACCGGATCAAGGCCGACGCGAAGAACAAGGGCCTGTCGCTGCGCGAGACGGCGCTCGCGGTCGCGACGCCGCGCCCGAACTTCATCGGCACGGCCGAGCATGTCGCCGACGAGCTGATCCGCTGGCACGACGCGGGCGCCGGCGACGGCTTCATCCTCGGCTTTCCGGTGCAGGCGCAAGGCGTCGACGATTTCGTCGAGCTGGTGATTCCGGTGCTCGAGGCGCGCGGCCGCTACAGCCGCGACCTGCCCGGCGCGACGCTGCGCGACCACCTCGGCCTGCCGCGCAAGGCGAGCCGCCACGCGGTGCCCGGCGCGTCGCAGGAAGCGGCGGCCGAAGCGCACGCCTGACCCACCGCGGCCCGGCCACGGGCTGACGTGCCGCGCCGCCCGGGTGCGGCGCTTCCGACCGATTCGAGGACTTCCAACGACATGAGCGACACGACCCACCTCGGCGGCGCACTGCCGCCGCTCTCCTCCCCCGGCGCGCGCGAGCCCGGCACGCGGTTCCGGATCGTGCCCGCGCGCCACCGGGCGCGCACGGCCGGCACCGTGCTCGCCGTCGTGCTGATCGCGATCGCGCTGCATTCGATCCTCGGCAACCCGCAATGGGGCTGGCCGGTGTTCGCCGAATGGTTCCTGTCGCCGCCGGTGCTGTCGGGGCTCGCGCGCACGCTGGTGCTGACGCTGCTCGGCGCGGTGTTCGGCTTCGTGCTCGGCGCGTTCGTCGCGCTGGCCCGGCTGTCGCGTTCGCGCCTGCTGTCCGCGAGCGCATGGACCTTCGTGTGGCTGTTCCGCTCGATTCCGCTGATCGTGCTGCTTCTGATCCTGAACAACCTCGGCTACCTGTACGAGCATGTGCGGCTCGGCGTGCCGTTCACCGATATCGTGTGGTTCGAAGCGCCGACGACCGACCTGATCAGCCCGTTCCTCGCGGCCGTGCTCGGCCTCACGCTGAACCACGCGGCGTTTTCCGCGGAAGTGATCCGCGGCGGCATTCTCGCGGTCGACCAGGGCCAGCTCGAAGCGGCCGCCGCGCTCGGGCTGCCGCGCAGCCGCCAGACCGCGCGGATCGTGTTGCCGCAGGCGATGCGCGCGATCCTGCCGACCGCGTTCAACGACCTGATCACGCTCGCGAAAGGCACATCGATGGTGTACGTGCTCGCGATGCCGGAGCTGTTCTACACGGTGCAGGTGATCTATCGCCGCAACCTCGAAGTGATTCCGCTGCTGATGGTCGCGACCGTCTGGTACCTGATCATCCTGACGGTGCTGTCGGCGATCCAGGTGCAGGTCGAACGGCACTATGCGCGCGGCGCGCTGCGCAATCCGCCGCCGTCGGTGCTCACGTTCGCGCTCGCGCGCATCGGCGTGCTGTGGCGGCGTGCCGCGTCGCGCCATTCGGCGTCGATCGTGCGGGCCGCAGGCGATACCGATACCGTGGCCGCCGCCGTGCCGCGTGCGGGCGGCGAAGTGGCCGTGCATGGCGTGTCGAAACAGTTCGGCATGCAGCGCGTGCTCGACAACGTGTCGTTCGTCGCGCCGCGCGGCAGCGTGACCGCGATCGTCGGGCCGTCGGGCTCGGGCAAGTCGACGCTGCTGCGCACGATCAATCATCTGGAACGCGTCGACGACGGCTTCATCGACATCGACGGCGAACTGATCGGCTATCGGCGCGATGGCGACGTGCTCCACGAGCTGAAGGAGCGCGACGTGCTCAAGCGGCGCACGGCCGTCGGGATGGTGTTCCAGAACTTCAACCTGTTCCCGCACCTGACGGTGCTCGAGAACCTGATCGAGGCGCCGATCGCCGTCGCCGGCGTCACGCGCGATGCGGCCGAGCGCACCGCACGCACGCTGCTCGCGCGCGTCGGTCTCGCGGATAAAGCCGATGCGTACCCGCGCCAGTTGTCCGGCGGCCAGCAGCAGCGCGTCGCGATCGCGCGGGCGCTTGCGTTGCGTCCGAAGGTGCTGCTGTTCGACGAGCCGACGTCCGCGCTCGACCCGGAACTCGTCAACGAGGTGCTCGACGTGATCAAGGAGCTCGCGCGCTCGGGCACGACGCTCGTGATCGTCACGCACGAGATCGGCTTCGCGCGCGAAGTCGCGGACAACGTGCTGTTCATGGAGCGCGGGCGCATCGTCGAAGCCGGCCCGCCGGCCGTCGTGCTCGACGCGCCGTCGCATCCGCGCACGCGCGCGTTCCTGTCGCGGGTGCTGTGATGCGCATCCCTGCCGATAACCGGGGCGCCACACGATGATCGATCGACGTCAATTCATGACCGCCGCGCTGGTCGCGGCATCCGGCAGCCTGCCGTCGCGCATCGCGCACGCGGCGGCCGCAACCGCCGACCTCGACCCGCGTCAGGCCGGCCGGATTCGCGCGTCGCGTGACGACGCGGCCATCCGCGAGGCAAGCGGCTACCGCTGGGTGCGCGACGGCGCATTCACGGTTGCGATTTCACCGCACGCGCCGCCCGTATCGACCTACGCGACCGACGCGCGCACCGTGGTCGGCGCCGATCCCGACTACGCGCAGCTCGTCGCCGATGCGCTCGGCCGTACGCTCGTGCTGGTGCCGATCGCGTGGGCCGACTGGCCGCTCGGGCTGACGTCCGGCAAGTATGACGCGGTGATCTCGAACGTCGGCGTGACCGAGAAGCGCAAGGAGAAATACGATTTCACGACCTACCGGCTCGGGCTGCACGGTTTCTATGTGCGCACCGGCAGCCCGATCGCGAAGATCGCCGAGCCGAAGGACATCGCGGGCCTGCGGATCATCACCGGTGCCGGCACGAGCCAGGAGCGCATCCTGCTCGAATGGAGCCGGCGCAACGTCGCTCAAGGGTTGAAGGCGACCGGGTTGCTCTATTTCGACGACGATGCGACCGCGCGCGTCGCGCTGCTGTCGGGCCGCGCCGATGCGGAGCTGAACCCGAACGCGTCGCTCGCGTACGAGGCCGCGCGCAGCGGCAAGATCCGCCGCGTCGGCGTCGTCAATGCGGGCTGGCCGAACAATGCAGATGTCGCGATCGCGACGCGTCGCGGCAGCGGCCTCGCGCCTGCGCTGACGCTCGCGACGAATGCGCTGATCGGCAGCGGCCTCTACGGGCAGGCGCTCGCGCGATGGGGATTGCAGAGCGAAGCGATCGCGCGCGCGGAAACCAATCCGCCGGGGTTGCCGTCGTTCTGAAGGCGTCGACGCGTCGATGCCTGAGTGACATCGCCCCGGCATTCCACGATGGAAATACCGGGGCGAGTCGAAGCAGTGCCGTTCGTCGCCGAGTCGCGCCTACGCCGTCACCGCCGCTTGATACCGGTCGAGCTCCGCGACCTGCGCATGAATCGCCGGAATCAGGTCGCGCCCGTAGGCCAGCGCATCGTCGAGCGGATCGAACCCGCGAATCAGGAACGTCGACACGCCGAGCCGGTAGTACGCGCCGAGCGCCCGCGCGACCTGTTCGGGCGTGCCGACCAGCGCGGTCGAATTCCAGCGCGCGCCGGTCAGGTTCGCGACACCCATCCACAAGCGCTCATCGAGCACGTCGCCCTGCGCGGCGGCCGCCATCAGCCGTTGTGAACCGGCATTCTGCGGCGCGTGGCCGGCGATCGGCTGGCCGTTCGCGACCCGCGCCGCACGCACGCGCTCGCGGATCGCCTCGGCCTTCTCCCACGCGGCGGCCTCGGTATCGGCGACGATCGGCCGGAACGACACGCTGATGCGCGGCGCGCGCCCGAACGGCGCGGCGGCGGCCCGCACGCGCGCGATCTGCTCGCGCACCGATGCGAGCGGCTCGCCCCACGTCATGTAGACATCCGCGTGCTCGCCCGCGACCGCGAGCGCGGCCGGCGACGAGCCGCCGAAATAGATCGGCACGTGCGGCCGCTGCGCGCCCTTCACGACAGGCGACGCGCCGCGCAGCCGGTAGAACTCGCCGTCGTGGTCGACCGGCGCATCGGCCTGCCAGATCCGCTTCAGCACGTCGAGATATTCGCCGGTGCGGCGGTAGCGCGCATCGTGCGGCACGAAATCGCCGTCGCGCTGCAAGTCCGTATCGTCGCCGCCCGACACGACGTTCAGCGCGAGCCGGCCGCCGCTGAACACGTCGAGCGTCGCGATCTGCCGCGCGGCGGCCGACGGCACGATCACGCCCGGCCGATGCGCGAGCAGGATGCGGATGCGTTCGGTCGCGGCGGCCGCGAACGAGGCGACGATGAAGCCGTCCGCGGCGTTGCTGAAATGGCCGACCAGGATCTGGTCGAAGCCCGCCGCCTCGTGCGCCTGCGCGAAACGGCGCACGTAGTCGGGCTGGACGGCCGCGCCGCCCGGTACGTCGACCTCCGCGCCGGGTGTCGCGGTGATCATGCCGATGATGTCGACTGGCATGTCGGGATGTCCTTCTGGTTTTCGATCGGGAATCGTGGATGCGGCGGCGCGATTACTGCGCGGCGGCCGTCTTTTGCGCAGGCGCCGCGAACGCGCCCGCATACGAGCGGTCGAGCAGCTTCGACGTGTCGTACGCGGCCGGAATCACGCCGGCCTTGTGCAGGAAGTCGGCCGTGTTCTGCGCGTCCTTCGCGGCCGTATCGTCGACCGGGCCCACGCGCTGCTTCGCATTGTCGAGCCAGCGGTACGCGACGTCGGGCTCGAGCTTCGCGCGCTTCGACCACAGGTCCGCATACTCGCGCGGATGGCTGTCGACCCACTGGCGCGCGGCGACGACGCGCTTCAGGAAATCGGTGATCTCCGCACGCTTGCCCGACGCGGCCTGCTCGTTCGCGGCGACGAAGCTCAGTGCGGGCATCAGCCCCTGCGCGGTGGTGACGGGCCGCGCGCCCTGCCGCAGCGCCAGCGTGCTGACGAACGGCTCCCACAGCGACACGGCATCGACCGACCCGTTCGCAAGCGCGTTGGTCGCGTCGATCGGCATCAGGTACGCGTACTTGACCGAATCCGCGCGCAGGCCCGCGTGTTCGAGCGCGCGCAGCACGAGCTGCTGGCTCCAGGCGCCGCGCCACACGGCGACGGTCTTGCCCTGCAGGTCGGCCACGGTGCGCACCGGCGAATTCTTCGGCACGAGGATCGCGACGCCGTCGAGGCTCTGCCGCGACACCGCGACGACCTTCACCGGCGCGCCGCGCGCGGCCAGCGTGAGCAGCGCGGAATCGCCGAGAAAGCCGATGTCGATCGCGTTGCCGTTCAGGCTCTCGGCGACGGGCGCGGCGGCCTGGAAATGTTTCCACTCGATCGTGTAAGGCAGGTCCTTCAGCACGCCGGACGCCTCCATCGACGCCTGGATGTTGAAGTAGTTCTGTTCACCGACGCGCAGCGTGACGGTGTCTTTCGCGATGCCCGGCTGCGCGGCAAGCGCCAGCAAGAGCACCGTGGCGATTCGGCTCAGCAACGTAATCTCCCGGATGGTTGGCGGGCTGCCGCACGACGGCGGCGCCTCGTTGTCCGCCTTGCACGACGGCCGGCGGAACGAATGGATCCGATGAAGATACGGTGATCTTCCTCATGAGACAAACGCAATATTCTGCTATTCAAAGATGCAAATATTTTATGGAACGAGCAGCGTCACGCGACACCGGACGCCGCCCTCCGCCACACATCGTTCGAATGATTCCTCGACATGTATTTCGTGCACGAAATAAATCCCGGACTATATTTCGCATACGAAATAACTACCTGGAACGAGGACGGCCATGACCTCCCAACCGATCGAGTTTTCCGCCATCGACGGCTATCCGCTGCGCGGTACGCTATGGACGCCCGATGCCGAACCGCGCGCGCTGGTGCTGATCCATCCGGCGACGGCCGTGCCGGAGCGGCTGTATGCGGGCTTCGCGCGCTTCCTGACCGGACGCGGCTTCGCGGCATTGACCTACAACTACCGCGGCATCGGCGCGTCGCGGCCCGCGCGCCTGGGCGCGCTGCGAGCCCGCATGCGCGACTGGATGGAGCTCGACGTCGGCGCCGCGACCGCATGGGCACGGCACGCGTACGAAGGGTTGCCGCTGCTGGCGGTCGGGCATAGCGTCGGCGGGCATGCGATCGGGTTGTCCGCGAGCACGACGCACCTGCGCGCGGCCGTGCTCGTCGCCGCGCATGCGGGCAGCACGCGACTGATCGCGCAGGCGGCCGAACGCCTGAAGGTGCGGCTGATCCTGCGCGTGCTGGGCCCGCTGATGTCCGCGCTGCTCGGCTACGTGCCCGGCAAGCGGCTCGGGCTCGGCGAGGATCTGCCGGCCGGCGTGTTCCGCGAATGGAGCCACTGGACGACGCTGCCGCACTATTTCTTCGACGATCCGACACTCGGCGCGGCCGATCGTTTCTCGAAACAGCGGCTGCCGATCCTCGCGCTCGGCTTCGACGACGATCCGTGGGCGAACCCGGCCGCGATCGACCTGCTGGTAAGCTATCTGACCGGCGCGGCGGTCGAGCGCCGCCAGATCGATCCGCACACGGCGGGCAGCGGCCCGGTCGGGCACATGGGCTTCTTCCGCAGCCGGCCCGGCGCCGTGCTGTGGCCCGACCTAGCCGACTGGCTCGCGCAGACACTCGACGCGCCGCGGGCCGTCCATCCCTTTCCATTGCAGCCGGGAACCCAGCTTGAGCGAAAACCGACGACTGTTTTTCCTGTTGAACATCGGCCAGCGGCGCGTGCAGCGCTGGGTCGACCGCAAGGCTGAAACCGATACGCGCGCGAGCGCCGCGCAGGCCGGCGTGCTGTTCTGTCTCGCGAAGCAGGACGGCGCGCTGATCGGCGAAGTCGGCGCCGCGCTGCAGCTCGCGCCGTCCGCGATGACGGGGCTCGCCGACCGGATGGCGAAAGCCGGCCTGCTCGCGCGCCACGCCGATTCGGACGACGGCCGCGCGACGCGCCTGTACCTGACCGACGAAGGCCACACGGCGCTCAAGCACGCGCGCGTGCTGCTGCGCGAGCTGAACGGCAAGCTGTGCGACGGGTTTTCCGACGCGGAACTCGATATCGTCGCGCGCTGGCTGCACGCGTTGCAGGACCGGTTTCCGGCGGAGCGCTGAGCAGCGGCAACGCGGACGCCGCATCGCCTGCCGGCAGCGAATCGATTCGACAAACCGGCTCGCGCCGGCTGCAATCGAAAGCGATTGCGATTCGCCTTTTCGATTCGATTTCCGCGCACTCGCGACGGCAAATTTTGCGTTCGCGCCGCGCCGCTCCGGCAACGCTTTCCGGCTACGCTCTGTTACAAAAAATTGCCTGCCGCGCCGCATCCGGATCATCTACATTGCAATCCACTTCTACGCATTCTTCGCCTGCCCGAACCGGCCTCCCAGCCGGGTGGCATCAACGACACATCCGTCACAAGCAATAAAAACGAATAGGAGTCTTGACCGAAGTGCTGGCGGTATCCAGCGCACGCGGATCGCGATGGCTGAAGCGGTATCCTGAACGACACGTCCCGGCGGCACGCATCGTGCGCATCGCCGCGGCGCCCCGATCCGGCGGCCTGTGCCGCCGCACATCGGCTCGCGCTGCCTCGTTCCGCCGCACCATCGCGGCCGCACGTCAACGAGGAGCAGTTCATGCGACGCACTATCGTGTCCCACCCGCTTTTCACCTGCCTGCCCGCCGTGATGGCGCTGGCCTGTGCCGCCGCGCACGCCGATCCCGTGCTCGTGTCCGGCCCCAGTCCATACGCCGCCTGCACCATAGGCGGGCCCGGCACCGTCTATGTGAATGCCGAGGTCGAACCCTGGCTTTCGGTCAATCCGGCAAACCCGACGAACATGATCGGCGTATGGCAGCAGGACCGCTGGTCGAACGGCGGCGCGCACGGGCTTGTCGCCGGTTATACGTTCGACGGCGGCGCGACCTGGGCGCGGACGACGCAGCCGTTCAGCGCATGCGCGCCGGGCGGGCTCAAGTACGAGCGCGCGTCCGACCCATGGGTGTCCTTCGGCCCGGACGGCACCGCGTATTCGGTATCGATCTCGTTCAACCAGTCGAACAACAGCAACGCGGTCGCCTCATCGGTATCGACCGACGGCGGGCAGACCTGGAGCAGCCCCGCATTGCTGATCGCGGACAACGAACCGACCACGCAGTTCTTCAACGACAAGGAATCGGTGACGGCGAACCCGGTGAAGGCCGGCACTGCATACGCGGTATGGGACCGCCTCGAACTGCCGAACGGCAACCCGTACGCGAACCTGCATACGCAGGCGTTCCGCGGGCCGACGCTGTTCTCGAAGACGACCGACGGCGGCAAGACCTGGAGCAAAGCGAAGGTCATCGTCCACGTGCCGTCGCGCCAGCAGACGATCGGCAACCAGATCGTCGTCGATCCGAAGAGCGGCACGCTGTACGATTTCTTCAACCTGATCCAGCCGCCGTTCAGCAAGGCCGCCGGCAAGGTCGCGTTCATCAAGTCGACCGACGACGGCGCGACCTGGACGAAGCCGCAAGTAATCGCGGGGCTGCAGACGGTCGGCGTGACCGACCCGAACACCGGTGAACCCGTGCGCACCGGCGACATCATTCCCGAGCCCGCGATCGATCCCGCGTCGGGCCAGCTTTACGTCGTGTGGCAGGACAGCCGCTTCAACGGCGGCAAGTACGACGAGATCGCGCTATCGACGTCGAAGGACGGCGGCGCGTCCTGGAGCGCGCCGCTGCAGATCAACACGCCGACCGGTCGGCCTGCCTTCAATCCGTCGGTGCGCGTCGACAACGCGGGCGCCGTGATGGTCACCCACTACGACTTCCGCGACCTGCTGGCCGGGAACACGACGACGCTGCCGACGGGCTTCTGGCGCAAGATCTCGCACGACGGCGGCGCCACGTTCAGCGACGAGCGGCGCGTCGGCGGACCGTTCGACATGAAGCTCGCGCCGAACGCGGAAGGCTTCTTCATCGGCGACTACCAGGGCCTCGACGTCGGCCCGTCGTCGTCGTTCCATCCGTTCTTCGTCCAGACCAGCGCGGGCAACCTGACGAACCGCACGGACGTGTTCTTCGCCCCATGACGCGAACCGGCAGCACGGCCGCCGTCGCGACGTGATCCGTCGCGCGGCGGGCGCCCGCGTCACTGCATCTCGGTCAGCACGATGCGCCCGTCGACCTTGCCTTCGCGCAGCTTCGCGAACACGTCGTTGATGTTGCCGAGCCGGTCGCGATGGATATGCGCGCGCACCAGGCCGTCGGCCGCGAAGTCGAGCGATTCCTGCAGGTCGCGGCGCGTGCCGACGATCGACCCGCGCACGGTGATGCCGTTCAGCACCGTCGAGAAGATCGGCAACGGGAAATCGCCGGGCGGCAGCCCGTTGAGCGCGACCGTGCCGCCGCGCCGCACCATCCCGAGCGCCTGCGCGAACGCGCTGCGCGACACCGCCGTGACGAGCACGCCGTGCGCGCCGCCGATCTCCTTCTGGATCACCTTCGCCGGATCGTCGACCGATGCGTCGATCGTCAGTTGCGCGCCGAGCTGCCGCGCTAGCGCGAGCTTGTCGGGCGAAATGTCGATCGCCGCGACGTGCAGGCCCATCGCGCGTGCGTATTGCACCGCCACGTGCCCGAGCCCGCCGATGCCGGAGATCGCGAGCCACTGGCCGGGGCGCGTATCGGTGACGCGAATGCCCTTGTAGACGGTCACGCCCGCGCACAGGATCGGCGCGATCTCGTCGAATTCAACCTGTGCCGGCAAATGGCCGACGTAGTCGGGATCGGCCAGCACGTATTCCGCGTAGCTGCCGTTCACCGAATAGCCGGTGTTCTGCTGGTCGTGGCACAGCGTTTCCCAGCCCGTGTAGCAGTACTCGCAATGTCCGCAGGCCTTGTAGAGCCACGGCACGCCGACGCGGTCGCCCTCGCGCACGTGCGTGACGCCCGCGCCGACCGCCGCGACGATGCCGACGCCTTCATGCCCCGGAATGAACGGCAGCGACGGCTTCACGGGCCAGTCGCCGTCGGCCGCGTGCAGGTCGGTGTGGCAGACGCCCGACGCCTTGATGTTGACGAGGATCTGGCCTGGGCCCGGCGTCGGCACGGGCACTTCCTCGATACGCAACGGTTCGCCGAATGCGTGCACCACGGCCGCTTTCATGGTTTGCGTCATGCGTCGCTCCTGTCTGGTCATTGAGCGACCCAGTATCCGGTTTCGGCATCGGAGAACGTTGATGCGTATCAACGCGATGCGCGCTATCCGGCGATCGCGGCTGCATCGTCTCATCGCACGGCGGCGCGGCGCGGTCGGGCGCACGCCGCTTCGCGGCACGCCATACCGGTCGCACTAGCGAACGATCATCGGCCAGCGCGCCTTCCACTACAGCCGACGTTTCACCGATCCGACGGAAGCCGTACGCACCGCCGACATCCGGCTTGGAATTTGAGATGATATAACATATCATTTCGCGTGCTCGTCCGCCTGACTCCGTTCCACTGTGGGTGGCCGAGCGTCGCCGAGCCATGTTCCAACGGGTCATCGCGCGTCGTTGACGCAACAATATATCGTATCCAGCCGTGACCCGCATCGCTCGTTATCCGATCCGATTCCAACCGATTCACCGACCATGCGCGACCTCCCTCGTCTACCGCTTCGCCCGCTTTCGCCCCTTTCGCTGATGCTGCTCGCCGCCGCCGCGCACGCGCAGACCAATGCACCCGCCGTGTCGGGCACGCCTTCGGCTACCGCGCTCGCGCCGATCTTCGTGACCGCGAACCCGCTCGGCGATACCGAACTGATCTCGCCGACCGTCCAGCTTTCCGGCGACGCACTGACGCGCCGCCAGGCCGATTCGCTCGGCGAAACGCTCAACGGGCTGCCCGGCGTGTCGACCACCACCTACGGGCCGATGGTCGGCCGCCCGATCATCCGCGGGATGGACGGCGACCGGATCCGGCTGCTGCAGAACGGCGTCGCGTCCTACGACGCGTCGTCGCTGTCGTACGACCATGCGGTGCCGCAGGATCCGCTGTCGATCGAACGCGTCGAGATCGTGCGCGGCCCGGCCGCGCTGCTGTACGGCGGCAACGCAGTGGGCGGCGTCGTCAACACGATCGACAACCGGATTCCGCGCGAAGCGATCGAAGGCGTGACGGGTGCGCTCGACGCGCGCTACGGCGGCGCGAATTCCGTGCGCGCGGGCGCCGTGCAGGTCGAAGGCGGCAACGGCCGCTTCGCGTTCCACGTCGACGCGTTCGACCGCGAAACGAGCAAGCTGCGGATTCCCGGCTACGCACGCAGCAGCGCGCAACGCGCGCTCGACGGCCCCGACACGCCGCAGCCGGAAGGCAGCGTGCCGAACAGCGACGGCCGCGTGCACGGCGGCTCGGTCGGCGCGTCGTACACGTGGGCGGACGGCTTCGCGGGCCTGTCGTACAGCGGCTACGAATCGAACTACGGGTCCGTCGCGGAAAGCGACGTGCGGCTGCGGATGCGCCAGGAACGCCTCGCGCTCGCGTCCGAGGTGCGCAACCTGAGCGGGCCGTTCACGAAGCTGAAATTCGACTTCGCGTACACCGACTACCGCCACAAGGAAGTCGACAACGGCGAGACGGCGACCACCTTCCGCAACCGCGGCTACGAGGCGCGCATCGAGGCGCGGCATCGCAGGATCGGCCCGTTCGAAGGCGCGATCGGCGTGCAGTTCGGCCAGAACACGTTTTCCGCGCTCGGCGACGAGACGCTCGTGCCGTCCACCCGCACCAACAGCGTCGCGCTGTTCGGCCTCGAGGAATGGCAGGTCGTCCCGGCGCTGAAGCTGTCTCTCGGCGGCCGCTTCGAGCACGTGAAGGTCGACCCCGATCCGGCCGGCGTCGAGAAATTCGCGGGTGCGCAGCCGCGCGATTTCAACGCGGGCAGCCTGTCGGCCGGCGCGCTGTTCTCGCTGACGCCCGTGTGGTCGGTCGCGGCGAACGTCGCGTACACCGAACGCGCGCCGACCTTCTACGAGCTGTATTCGAACGGCCCGCACGATGCGACCGGCCAGTTCCTGATCGGCAACCCGAACGCGTCGAAGGAAAAGGCCGTGTCGACCGACCTGTCGCTGCGCTATGCGAACGGCCCGAACCGCGGCAGCGTCGGCGTGTTCTACAACCGCTTCTCGAACTACCTGACCGAGTACAACACCGGCCGCGTCGTGAACGACGACGGCGAGCCCGTCGCGCCCGGCGCCGACGGCTCGCTGAACGAGGCGATCTATCGCGGCGTGCGCGCCGAGTTCTACGGCATCGAGCTGGACGGCAAATGGCGCGCCTTCTCGCGGCGCGGCCATACGGTCGACCTGGAACTGACGGCCGACTACACGCACGCGCGCAACGTCGACACGGGCCAGCCGCTGCCGCGCATCGCGCCGCTGCGCGCGACGCTTGCGGCCGACTACGGCTACGGCCCGTTCGGCGCGCGCGCGCAGGTCACGCACGCGTGGTCGCAGCATCGCGTGCCCGACAACGACTTCTCGACGGACGGCTATACGTCGCTGGGCGTGATGCTGACCTACAAGTTCCGCGTCGGCGCGACGCACTGGCTCGCGTACCTGCGCGGCGACAACCTGACGAACCAGGAAATCCGCTATTCGACGTCGGTCGTGCGCGGCTTCGCGCCCGCAGGCGGTCGCAGCGTGATGGCCGGGTTGCGCACTACGTTCTGAGTCCCGTGCGGCCCGCCGCCCCTTGCGCACGCGGCGCTCGCCCGCGCAAGTTCCGGCCCCGCCCGTCGCGAGATGCGACGCACATCGTGCGCATCTCGCCGTTTTCCCATGCGCCGATGCAGACTTTTAAAACTGGCGAATGACGAGTATCCTAAAAAAAGCACTCCCCGTTCGGACGGCGAATCGCGTGCCCTGATTCCCGTCCGATCGCATTGCGGCCCCATCGCATCGCGCGCAGCGCGCCGATGGCGGCGTCCGCTTCGCGCCCCGGCCGCACGAACCTTCCCCCAACAATCGTCAGGAGAGCTGGTGAGCCGTCTCGTCGTCGTATCCAATCGCATCGCAGATCCCCGTAAAGCCGCGGCCGGCGGCCTCGCCGTCGCCGTGAAGGACAGCCTGCAGGAAACCGGCGGCGTCTGGTTCGGCTGGAGCGGCAGGCTGCGCGGCGCCGACGATCAGCCCTCGCAGGGCGAAGAGGTGCAGATCCAGAACGTCGGCGGGATCCAGCTCGCGACGATCGACCTCGACCCGCAGGACTACGACGCTTACTACCTCGGCTATTCGAACAACGTGCTGTGGCCGGTGTTCCACTACCGGCTCGATCTCGCGCAGTTCGACCGGCGCTTCGCCGACGGCTACCGGCGCGTGAACCAGCTGTTCGCGCGCAAGCTGCGCACGCTGCTGCGCCCCGACGACATCGTCTGGGTGCACGACTACCAGCTGATTCCGCTCGCCGCCGAACTGCGCGCGATGGGCTGCACGAATCCGATCGGCTTCTTCCTGCACATCCCGATGCCGCCGCCGCCGATCATGGCCGCGATCCCCGAACACGAATGGCTGATGCGCTCGCTGTTCGCGTACGACCTCGTCGGCTTCCAGACCGAATCGGATCTGCTCCACTTCGAGCATTACGTCGAAGCGGAAGCCGGCGCCGCGCGGCTGCCGGACGGTCGCCTGCGCGCGTTCGGCCGCACGCTGTCGGCCGGCGCGTTTCCGATCGGCATCAACGTCGACGAGTTCGAGTCGCTCGCCCGCGATCGCGACGGCATCGACATGTTCGACCGGATGCGCGATGAATATTCGCGCCGCCAGTTGCTGGTCGGCGTCGACCGGCTCGACTACACGAAGGGGCTGCCGCAGCGCGTGCATGCGTTCCGCCAGTTGCTCGAGCAGTATCCGGAGAACCGCAACCGCGCGACGCTGATCCAGATCGCCGCGCCGAGCCGCGAGGATCTCGGCGCGTACGACGACCTGCGGCGCGAGATGGACAGCCTGTGCGGCGCGATCAACGGCGACTACGGCGAACTCGAATGGATGCCGATGCGCTACATTCACCGCACCGTCGCGCGCAAGCGCTTGCCGGGCCTGTATCGCGCAAGCCGCGTCGCGCTCGTCACGCCGCTGCGCGACGGGATGAATCTCGTTGCGAAGGAGTTCCTCGCCGCGCAGGACGCGGCCGACCCGGGCGTGCTCGTGCTGTCGCGTTTCGCGGGTGCGGCCGAGCAATTGAAGCCGGCGCTGCTCGTCAATCCGTACGACACGCAAGGCACCGCGCAGGCGATCCAGCGCGCGCTGACGATGCCCCTCGAAGAACGCCGCCAGCGCCACTCCGCGTTGATGGCGATCGTGCGCAAGACCGACGTGCACTGGTGGCGCGCGCGTTTTCTCGAAGCGCTTGCCGAAGCGGCCGAAGTCGCGGCGGCCACCGAGCACTGACCGCACTCACATGTCCGTCGCCGCGTATTCGAGCGCCGCGCCATTCACGTCGCACACATCGACCGAGATCGGGATGCCCGCACGTATGCTCTCGGTCACCACGCAATACGCATCGAACTGATCGAGCACGCGCGTCGCCGCCGCGAGATCGGCCCACGTCTTGCCGATCGACAGCCGCACGGCCATCGCGCTCACGCGCACCCTGCCCGCTTCGTTCTGCGCCATGTCGACGTCGATCCGCGCGGTGACCGGCTCCGGATCGACATGCTGCCGGTTCAGCGCGAACAGCAGGCTCGCCGCGAGACAGCTCGCGACCGACGCGGCAAGCAGCCGGATCGGGTTCGGCCCGCGCCCGTCGCCGAGCGGCGGCGGTTCATCGATGAGCACCGGCGACAGCGTCGTGCCGGCAAATCTGACTTCGAAGCCGAATCGCGCCTGCTGCGCGACTTCGACCGATACGTGCGCCTCGCTCATGGCGACTCCGTAGCTGGAAAGAGGGAAAGGAATTCCGGCGCATCGCCGCATCGACACGCGCCGGCCGCAGGATTGCGGCGCGTTCAGCGTTCGGGTTCGCGCGGCGGCCCGTACGCGACGAAATCGCGCTCGACCGCCGACGCCTGCTCCGGCGCGAGCGCGTCGCCGCGCGGACCGACATCGCCGTCGGCTGCCGCCGCCGCGGACGACGGTTCGATGCGCCCGCCGATAAGCGCCTGCAGCGCGTCGCGTTCGAGCACTTCGCATTGCAGCAGCCGTCGCGCGATACGTTCGAGCGCATCGCGACGTTCGCCGAGCGTCGCCGCGACCCGCGCATGCGCGTCGGCCAGCAGCGCGTGCACCTCGTCGTCGATCATCCGGGCCGTGTGCTCGCTGCAGCGTCCGGCGCCCGCATGCCATGCGCCGGGCATGCCCTGGCGCGTATCGCCGTCGTCGAACGTCGCGAGCCCGATCTTCTCGCTCATCCCGTACTGCATGACCATGTGGCGCGCCATCGCGGTCGCGCGTTCGAGATCGTTCTGCGCGCCCGTCGACACGTCGCCGAACACGAGTTCTTCGGCGACGCGCCCGCCGAGCAGCGCGTCGATCCGGTCGAGCAGCTCGCTCCTGCGCAGCACGTAGCGATCCTCGGTCGGCACCTGCTGCGTATAGCCGAGCGCGGCGACGCCGCGCGGAATGATCGACACCTTCTTCACCGGATCGCAATGCGCACGGCTTTCCGCGACGAGCGCATGGCCGGCCTCGTGATACGCGATGGTCAGCTTCTCCTGCGCGTTCATCACACGGCTCTTGCGCTCGAGGCCCGTCAACGCGCGGTCGATCGCCTCGTCGAAGTCGGCCATGCCGATCGCCGGCTTGCCGAGCTCGGCCGCATGCAGCGCGGCCTCGTTGACGACGTTCGCGAGATCGGCGCCGACGAAGCCCGGCGTGCGCGACGCGAGTTCGCCGAGGTCGACCTCGGCTGCGAGCTTCACGCGCTTCACGTGCACGCCGAGGATCTGCCGGCGGCCGTTCACGTCGGGCCGGTCGATCGCGATGTGGCGATCGAAGCGGCCGGGCCGCAGCAGCGCGGGATCGAGAATCTCCGGCCGGTTCGTCGCGGCCATGATGATCACGCCGGAGCCGGCCTGGAAGCCGTCCATCTCGACGAGCAGCTGATTGAGCGTCTGCTCGCGTTCGTCGTTGCCCGACATCGGGCCGACGCCGCGCACCTTGCCGAGCGCATCGAGCTCGTCGACGAACACGATGCACGGCGCCTTCTGCTGCGCCTGCTCGAACAGGTCGCGCACACGTGCGGCGCCGACGCCGACGAACATCTCGACGAACGCCGAGCCGCTGATCGAGAAGAACGGCACGGCCGCCTCGCCGGCCACCGCGCGCGCGAGCAGCGTCTTGCCGGTGCCCGGCGCGCCGACGACGAGCACGCCCTTCGGGATCTTGCCGCCGAGCCGCTGGTAGCGGTCGGGGTTGCGCAGGAACGAGACGAGCTGCTGCAGCTCGGCCTTCGCCTCGTCGATGCCCGCGATGTCGTCGAACGTGATGCCGGTTTCCTGCTGCACGTACACGCGCGCGCGGCTCTTGCCCATCCCGGTGAAATCCTGCAGCCCGCCGCGCCTGCGCAGCATCATGTTCCACACGAACACGAACAGCACGAGCGGCAGCAGCCACGACGCAAGCGACGCGATCCAGCCCGTGTCGGGCGTGCCGTGATAGCGGATGCCGGCGGCGGTCAGCGTGTCGGTCAGATGCTCGTCGGTCACGCGGTTGGTCGTGAAGCGCCACGGCGCGCCGGCCTGCTGCACGGCCGCGGCTTCGGACGCCGGCAGCATCGTGCCGGCCTGCGGCATCTTCAGCGTGCCCGTGATCGACGCGGGGCCGACCTCGAGATCGTCGACGAGCCGCGCGGCGACGAGGCGGTGGAAATCGCTGTACGCGATCGACGCCGACGCCGGGTGCAGCATCAGCAACTGCGCGGCGAACAGCACGAAGAAGCCCGCCGCGATCAGCAATCCCGGGTAGTCGAATTTCCTGTCCATGGCATCGGACCAGCCGCACGCACGGTGCGGCGCGCACTCACTCCGACAACCGCACGCGACCGGCGCGCGGCATCGGCAGCCATGCGGAAGCGGCATTCATCCGCGTCATCGTCGTCTCGCTGTGTCGCCTCGGTTCGTCGCATCGATGACGCCGCGGCGGCGCCGTCGGCCGGCACCGTCGGGCGATCGTCGCCCGGGCGACACGCCGCGACGCGCCGCCCCTGAATTCAGTCTAGCTCGCGCGCGGGCGTCGCGCATCGCCCGCCGCGCAAGTCGAATCGTCCGACAAACACCTTTCGTCGGCGGCACCCGCCGCGTTATAGTCGCGTTCATGACATTTGTGTGACAGTTGCATCGCACCTGCTTTTGCGCGACGCCGGCCGTTGCTGTCCGTTTCGCATCGCGGCAGCCCGAGCGACGCGGCCGTGTATCGATCCACACCGCCAACCTGCCCATTCGAGGAGCCCACGACGTGACCGACACCCCCGATCGCCCCGACGACCTTCCCGCCGATCCCGACCGCCGCCGCGTACTCGGCGGCCTCGCCGCGCTCGGTGCCGGTGTCGCGCTCGGCGGCTGTGAAACCACGCCGGGCAGTGCGCCGCGCTCCGCCGCCGACCAGCGCATCGACGAAGCGTTGCGCCAGCGCGTGCGCCACATCGTCGTGATCTATGCGGAAAACCGCAGCTTCGCGAACCTGTACGGCGATTTCCCGGGCGTGCGCCATCCGCTGAGCGAGGTGCGGCCCGAGCACGCGCGGCAGCTCGACCGCGACGGCAAGACGCCGCTGCCCGTGCTGCCGAAGATCTGGGGCGGGCTCGTGCCGCAGGCGCAGGAAGTGGACGGCAAGCGCTACGCGATCGCCGAGCGCGACATCGACAAGCTGCCGAACGCGCCGTTCCGGATCGCCGACGCACAGGGCAAGCCGCTGCCGAACGGCGTGATCACGCGCGACCTGTGGCACCGCTTCTATCAGAACCAGATGCAGATCGCGGCCGGCCGCAACAACCAGTTCGCCGCGTGGGCCGATTCGGGCGGCCTCGTGATGGGCCATTACCGCAATTCGGCCGACACGCTGCGGCTGTGGAATCTCGCGCGGCAATACACGCTGTGCGACAACTTCTTCATGGCAGCCTTCGGCGGTTCGTGGCTGAACCACATGTTCCTGATTTCCGCGCAGGCGCCGCTGTATCCGGACGCGCACAAGCATCCGCATGCGGCGAAGCTGTTGTCGAAGGTCGAAGGCGACGATCCGGCCGGCACGCGCCTCGCGCTCGCCGCCGATTCGCCGGCATCCGCGCTCGACGGCCCGCCGAAGTTCGCGGGCGACGGCCCGCTGACACCCGACGGCTACGGCGTGAACACGATGGCGCCGCCGTACCAGCCGAGCTACGTGCCGCCGCCCGACCCGGGCAACGCCGCGTATGCGGATCCGGCCGACCATCGCGTACTGCCGCCGCAGGGCTACGCGACGATCGGCGATCGCCTGTCGGAGAAGAACATCGACTGGGCGTGGTACAGCGGCGCGTGGCAATACGCGCTCGAGCATCGCGACACGGGCACCGTGCCCGATTTCCAGTACCACCACCAGCCGTTCAACTACTTCCGCAACTACGCGCCGGGCACCGCCGCGCGCCAACGGCACCTTCGTGATGCAGGGCTCGGCGACGAGCCGTCGACGAACCGCTTCATCGCCGACATCGATGCGGGGCGCCTGCCGGCCGTCACGTTCTACAAGCCGCAGGGCAACCTGAACATGCACGCGGGTTACGCGGACATCGAATCGGGCGACCGCCACATCGCGACCGTGATCGACCATATCCGGCGCGGGCCGCAATGGGACAACACCGTGATCGTGATGACGCACGACGAGAACGGCGGCTGGTGGGATCACGTCGCGCCGCCGGTCGGCGACCGCTGGGGGCCGGGCTCGCGGATTCCGGCGCTCGTGATCTCGCCGTTCGCGAAGAAGGGCTTCGTCGATCACACGCTGTACGACACGAACTCGATCCTGCGCTTCATCAGCCGCGTGCACGGGCTCGCGCCGCTCGACGGCGTGGCCGCGCGCAACAACGCGTTCGCCGCGCGCGGCGAGACGCCGCCCGGCGATCTCACGAACGCGCTCGATCTCGGCTGACGGCGGGTTGGCCGCCTAACCGGTTCACCGGTTCACCGCTTGAAACGACGACGCCCCGGGCAATGCGATCGATTGCCCGGGGCGTCGTGCATTTGCGGCCACGCTACGCGGCGCGGCGCAATGCGTCGCGCACCGCGTGCGCGGCGTATGTCCGTCGTGGACAGGCCCGCCGCGTCGCATTTCGCCAGATGCGGATGGAGAAACGGCATCGATGCAAAAACGTCCCGCCGCCGGCGATGGAAGCCGGCGGCGGGACGTCAGGGTCAATGCATCGTTGCGGATCGTCAGCCGCCGAGGCGCTGCTCGATCTTCTTCATCGTGTCGGTCATTTCAGCCGGCAAGCGCAGCTTCAGCATGTCGAACAGCGCCGCGTGCAGCTTCAGCTCCTCGCGCCATTCGTCGGCGTTCATCGACGTCACCGCGGCGAACTGCTCGCGCGTGAAATCGAGCCCGTCCCAGTGCAGGTCTTCATAAGCGGGGGACACGCCGAACGCATGTTCGCCGCCGCCACCGGTGCCTTCGAGACGGTCGAGCATCCACTTCAGCACGCGCATGTTCTCGCCGAAGCCAGGCCATACGAACTTGCCGTTCGCGTCCTTGCGGAACCAGTTCACGCAGTAGATCTTCGGCAACGTCGCGCCCGCGCCTTCGAGCTGCTTGCCGAGCTTCAGCCAGTGCGCGAAATAATCGCTGACGTTATAGCCGCAGAACGGCAGCATCGCGAACGGGTCGCGGCGCACGATGCCCTGCTGGCCGACTGCCGCGGCGGTCGTCTCCGAGCCCATCGTCGCGGCCATGTACACGCCTTCGACCCAGTCGCGCGCCTCGGTCACGAGCGGTACCGTCGTCGAGCGGCGGCCGCCGAAGATGAACGCATCGATCGGCACGCCGGCCGGGTTCTCCCAGTCCGCGTCGATCGACGGGCACTGCGCGGCCGGCGCCGTGAAGCGCGAATTCGGATGCGCGGCCTTGCGGCCCGTTTCCTTGCCGATTTCCGGCGTCCAAGGGTTGCCCTGCCAGTCGGTCAGCTTCGCGGGCGGCGTGTCGGTCAGCCCTTCCCACCACACGTCGCCGTCTTCCGTCAGCGCGACGTTCGTGAAGATCACGTTTTCCTTCAGCGTCGAGATCGCGTTCGGGTTGGTCTTCACACCGGTGCCCGGCGCGACGCCGAAGAAGCCGGCTTCCGGGTTGATCGCATACAGGCGGCCGTCGCGGCCCGGTTTCAGCCACGCGATGTCGTCGCCGATCGTCGTGACCTTCCAGCCGTCGAAGCCCTGCGGCGGAATCAGCATCGCGAAGTTGGTCTTGCCGCACGCGGACGGGAACGCGGCCGCGACGTGATACTTCTTGCCGGCCGGCGACGTCACGCCGAGGATCAGCATGTGCTCGGCGAGCCAGCCCTGGTCGCGGCCCATCGTCGACGCGATGCGCAGCGCGAAGCACTTCTTGCCGAGCAGCGCGTTGCCGCCGTAGCCCGAACCGAAGCTCCAGATCTCGCGCGTCTCGGGGAAATGCACGATGTACTTGACCGGGTTGCACGGCCACCGCACGTCTTGCTCGCCTGCTTCGAGCGGATGGCCGACGCTGTGCACGCACGGCACGAACTCGCCGTCCTCGCCCAGCACGTCGTACACGTCGCGGCCCATGCGCGTCATGATCCGCATGTTCGCCACGACGTACGGGCTGTCGGACAGTTCGACGCCGACGTGCGCGATCGGCGAGCCGAGCGGGCCCATCGAAAACGGCACCACGTACAGCGTGCGGCCGCGCATCGAGCCGCGGAACAGCTCGTTGAGCGTCTCGCGCATTTCGGCGGGTGCTACCCAGTTGTTGGTCGGGCCGACGTCGTCGCGCGATTCCGCGCAGATGAATGTGCGATCTTCGACGCGTGCAACGTCGGACGGATCGGATTGCGCGAGATACGAGTTCGGGCGCTTCGCCGGGTTCAGGCGCGTAAGCGTGCCCTGGTCGACCATGGCCTGGCACAGCGCGTCGTATTCCTCCTGCGAACCGTCACACCACACGACGCGATCGGGCTCCGTGAGCGCCGCGATGCACGACACCCAGTCGATCAGCTTGCGATGCTTGACGAAAGCCGGCGGAGCGATCAGCGGGCCGTGCGTTGCTTCGGCCAGATTGTTTTGCGACATGGGGATGTCTCCAGATTATTGGACGGGAATGGGGGACGCGGGGTGAACCCGCCAGATGGGGAATGCGATCGGAATGCAGGACGCAGCAACGCGCAACGCGGGGCACGCGAGCTGTGCGCGTGTCGATGCCGCGATGCGGGCGAGAGGATGTGATGTCTCGTTAGAAGATGCGAACGCGAGTTTCGCCATGCCAGCAACCTGCCTTACAACTTCCATGCCGGCCAGCATACCATCGCCGTTATCGAGCGGGCGTTGCGTTGCAACAAGAAACAACTGTCACGACATGCAGGCACATGTGTTGCAGGAAAGTCATTTCAACTGCGTCGATGCGATCGCTGTCGGGGACGAAACGCGGGGAACGTCCGTCGGACAAGCGTTTGGCGAAAGCGGCAAGTTCGGCCCGCCGGCTGCGCGCATGAAAATTGCACATGCGCGCCCGGCGAATTCTCGTTTTCGCTACTCAGGCAAACCCTGAATTAGGTTGCGTACACAAACATCGTGCTCAACGCGTGATGTACGCCCCTGCTCAAAACGGCGCGCCCGGCAATCCGGGGTAATACGACGCTTCGTCGCTCGCGAGGAACAACGTCGCGCGTGCGATCTCGTCGGGCAGGACGACGCGCCGCAGCGGCACGTTCGCAAACAGTCAGTCATCCGTCATCCCTTTACGCGTGCTTGCCCGACGTCAACCGCTCGGCGAGATCGATGACATCATGCCAGCACCGCCTCTACGGGACGACGGGGTGAGAAAGGCAGCGTCGCCCCGTAGCCGAAGCGCAGGACAATATCCGGCCGCCGACCGGCCTGGCCGACAAGGGCTGCCAGTTCAGAGCGAAAGCGCGCGACTTCAACGGGTTGATTGACGAAGGCGACCTTGATCCCAAGGTTCGTCGCTGTGAGCGCGAAGCGCTGGCAAGCCTGGCCGACCTTGAACCAATGCGCCCTGTCTGCCCGATCGCCGACGAACACGGCGATGCCGGCTGACGAATCGATCTGGCGGGCGTATTTGTCGTTCTCGGTGCGGGCGGTGAAAAAACGTTCGAACGCGAAGCGGCCGAAAGCGCTCGGCAGCACGGGATTCCCGCTCGTAGCGGAGAACAGCCCATCGCCCGACATCATGGCGCTGCGCGGGTTGAAGCGGATCCACTGCTCCAGTTCGGCCAGGAAGGCCAAATCTTCCATTTGAACGCCGTTGGCGGCCACGACCAGATCCTTGACCTTGTTGACCCGCGTCCGGTCGGTGAGGACTATCAAGTGGACGCCGGGCATGGCCGCGGCCTGTTCGAGCAATGCAAGCTCGGCGACAGGAACAGGACGCCGGTCATATTCGGTGCGGGTCGATTGTCGCTTGGTAATCGCGGCATAAAGCGGACTCGTCCTCATTGATCCGCTCACGAATGCATAACGTGCCCAGTCGCCGTCCGGATTCATCTGGAGCTCGCCGGGCCGCCCTGTCGCTGCAGCCGCGATGGCGAGGTTTTCCGCCGCGCATCCCAGGCTCACGAACAAATGATGGTCTTCTGGATCGACAGCCGGTGTCCTTCGCGAGAAGTCCGGCAGAACGTCGATGGTCCCTTCGCCGACGCGAAAACGCCAAGGCTGCGTATTGTGACTGTTGGCGGCGAGCGTTGCATAGCGGAGGAGGCCGCGTATGTCCGCCGGCATCGTCAGACCGGTGCGCAGGCCGTTTGCATAGGCCTCGTAGTCGACCATTGAACCCACAGTCGACATCCACGCGACGGCGCCGCTCGCCATCATCAGGGCGCCGCCGCTGGCGCCGACGATGAAACCCCGCCGGTTCACGAGAACGTAGTTGCGGGCTGCCTTGATGCAGGCAGCCCGCTTCGTTGAATGCACTCGCGTAGCGCCAAAGTTACAAGGGGCAGCGCCGCGAGAACTCGCGAGTCCGCAAAATCATGGCGATGAAAAGAGTTCATCGTGAGTTGTGCTTCCAACTTGCAAGTTTTCCGAAGTCAATTCACGCTTGGGGACCAATTGCGAACCGTAGGCGAAGGCGATACAAGATATCGTTCACCTTCAACTGCAACGGGTACAAGGACATGTGCAGCTGGCCGGCCACTTCTACAGTCTGCGTGTCCAGACACACACGGATGCGCGGCAGCACGCCAAGTCCAGTCAACCACGCATGGATTCGGGTCCACATCCTGCCATACAGTGCCGGGCGCCAACCGCGGCAAAAGTATCGTGAGCGGGAGCCAGCATGCTCTGCCGGGTCTTCCTTTCGCATCGTGCGTATTCTTTCAATCGCAGTGTTTGAAGCCGCCAACTTTTTTCTTCACATGCATATCATGCTGCACGGCGGGCTGGCGCTCTTGACACGAGTCAAGCGAGTCGAAGGAGTTTCCGATTGCCGATGCACCCGGCTAGGTCGCTGGCGAAACGAACTCCGCGTCAGCGGACGGTGATGTCGACGGTCACGATTTCGTATCCTGGGTCGGCGTTCTCGTTCGCCGCTTTTTTCGCTTCCTCATACGACAGAAAGGACATGGCGTCTTCAATCACCGGTGCCATGCCGATGTCGCCATCCTCACCGGTGCAGAGGAACTGCTCACCGGTCTTCACGACATAGATGGTCGTCATGGTCGTCATGCCTCCCTCCATGGTTTGCATGGGGAACTTCCAGTCTAGCTTCCACGATTCCGTATGCAACCCCGGCAGTCGAATTGATCTGCCGTCGAGATTCGTCGTCCTCCGTGATCGCAGTTACGCCAAAGGTCATCCGGCATGCGCCAAAGGACCAGTTCAGCGATAAACGCTTGCCATCATGACAAAACGTCTATAATTGGACAATCCATCGACCAATCCGCCCGGAACGACATGAGCGACATGAACGACTACCCCGTTTTCGACACGCTTTGCGACCTGCTGACCACGTCCGGCGCCCGTTTCCGCGTGCTGGAGCACCCGGCGGAAGGTAAATCCGACGTAATCGCCGCAATCCGCGGCACGCGCCCCGAACAGGGCGCGAAGGCGATGCTGTGCACGTTCAAGGACGGCGGCGACACGACCGCGCTCGCCGTGATCCCCGGCCACCTGAAGATCGATTTCCGCAAGGTCGCCGATGCCGTCGGCCGCCGCAAGGCGACGCTCGCGTCGCCCGATGTCGCGGCCGCCGTTACCCGCTGCGTGATGGGCGCCGTGCCGCCATTCGTGTTCGATGGAAACGTGGCGCTCGTCGTCGATCCCGCGCTGGTCGAACGCAACGACGAGATCGCGTTCAACGCGGGCCGCCTCGACCGCTCGGTCGTGCTCGATGCGGCCGACTACGTGCGGATCGCGCGCCCGTTGCTGGCCGACATCACGCGGCCGGAAACGACAGCCGACCAGGAACACGCCGGTTGACCGTTTCCCGAAACCGTCGCATCGATCCGAAACCTGAACGCGAGCCCACCATGACCACCACCCGAAACAAAGCACAGTCGGAGCAGGCATCGCTGATCGAACAGGTGCAGCGCATCGCCGAAGGGCTCGGCGAGATGTTCGCGCCGTTCACCGAGGTCGTGGTCCACGACCTGCGCACGCCGAAGCACGCGATCCTCGCGATCCACAACAACCTGTCCGGACGCGCGGTCGGAGACCCCGCGACCGAGCTCGGCCTCGCCCGCATCGAGGACGACGATTTCCCGCAGGTGCTCGCGAACTACCCGAACCGCTTCGCCGACGGTCGCACCGCGAAAAGCACGTCGATCGGCATCAAGGATTCGACCGGGCGCTACGTGGCCGCGCTGTGCCTGAATGCCGACGTCACGCTGTTCCGCGGCTTCCAGGGCATGCTGAACCAGTTCTGCAGCACGGATGGCGACACCGTCGCCGAAACGCTCGACCCGGCCGGCGCGGACGCGATCCGGCAACGCATCGACGCGTTCGCGACGCGCCTCGCGACGACGCCGCGCGAACTGAAGACCGACCAGCGCCGCGAGTTGATGCAGACGCTGAAGGCCGACGGCTTTCTCGAAGTGCGCCGCGCGATGGAGATCGTATCGCAGCACCTCGGCGTATCGCGCGCGACCGTGTACAACGATGCGAAATGAAACAACCGCGCTGCTTTCATGTTGACTAAACTTTCCGACCCTCGAACGACCATGAACTCTCCGACTCTCCCCACGTACGACGACGTTGCCGCCGCCGCGGCCCGGCTCGAAGGCCATGCGCACCGCACGCCGGTGATGACGTCGCGGACGATCGACGAGGCGCTCGGCGCGCAGGTGTTCTTCAAGTGCGAGAACCTGCAGCGCATGGGCGCATTCAAGTTCCGCGGCGCATTCAACGCGCTGGCGCGCTTCGACGCCGAGCAGCGCCGCAATGGCGTCGTCGCATTCTCGTCCGGCAACCATGCGCAGGCGATCGCGCTGTCGGCGCGCATCCTCGGTATCCCGGCGACGATCGTGATGCCGCAGGATGCGCCGGCCGCGAAGATGGCCGCGACGCGCGGCTATGGCGGCAACGTCGTGACCTACGACCGCTACACCGAGGATCGCGAGCAAATCGGGCGCGATCTCGCGGAGAAGCACGGGCTCACGCTGATCCCGCCCTACGACCATCCGGACGTGATCGCCGGCCAGGGCACGGCGGGGAAGGAGCTGTTCGACGAAGTCGGGCCGCTCGACGCGGTATTCACGCCGCTCGGCGGCGGCGGGCTGCTGTCGGGCACCGCGCTGGCCACGCGTGCGCTGTCGCCGCACGCGACGTTGTACGGCGTCGAGCCGGAAGCCGGCAACGACGGCCAGCAATCGTTCCGGTCGGGCGCGATCGTGCATATCGACACGCCGCGCACGATCGCCGACGGCGCGCAAACGCAGCACCTCGGCAACCTGACGTTCCCGATCATCCGCCGCGACGTCGACGACATCCTCACCGCGACGGACGCCGAACTCGTCGACTGCATGCGTTTTTTCGCGACGCGTATGAAGATTGTCGTCGAGCCGACCGGCTGCCTGTCGTTCGCCGCCGTGCGACGGATGAAGGACCAGCTGCAAGGCAAGCGTGTCGGCGTGGTGATCAGCGGCGGCAACGTCGATCTCGAGAACTTCTGCGCGCTGGTATCGACATCGGCATGAACGTCGCGGCGCGCATGAACATCCTGTCATCTGCGCGCCGCCGCTCCTTCACGTCGCGTTAAGTTTCGCGCCCTAGACTGATTACGTTGTCCTGAAGTCAGTCGTGAAGGAGCCATCATGAACACGCACGCGATCGTCGCCGCCGCCCTGGCGGCCGTTTCCCTTTCGGCGTTCGCTCAACCGGGCGTTACGTCAGCCGGTTTTCCCGCCTCATCGCCGCACGACGCAGTCGCGCAGGCGCCCCATCGTTCGCCCGGCGCGTTGCCGGCCGCCGGCTTCGTGCTCGCGAAGATCGATCAGAACAATACGCCGCCCGACCGCGGCGGCGACCCGAGCGGCCGCACGCACACCGGCACCCGCATGTAACGACGCGTGCCGGCCGGCGCTGCCGCGCGCGGTCGTCATTGTCGGAACGACGGCAGCGACGGATTGCGCGCAGCGAGGATGTCGTCGGTGCGCCGAGCATATTCAGTTCTCCGTACAGTGATTCCGACTGTCGAAACTCGGCACGCGCAATGCGCGCCGGCCGAGCCGTTCGGCAATCGATACGAGCGTGTCGCCGCTCGGCGCCACCGACCGCTTCGACGACACCCGCCGCATCGAAACCGATCTTTCGCCAAGTCATTAACGGGTTTGATCAGAAAGAAAAAAGATCACCCAGAGTGATCTTTCCTTGAGAACGACAAACCAGACGTGGGCTGAGCTGCATCCGGCGCGAGGAAGACCATCAGGCCCTCCTCACCCTTACGACGTCGAGGTCGGTTTATTTCGATTGTCTTTCGGGCGGCCGTGATGCTCGAACTGCTCGCACATCTGCGGACGGCTGTCGACGACATCCGGTCGAAAGGCGATGCCCCGCTTCAGGACTAGACAAGGCCGCGCACGCCCGCGACCACCTGGATCGCGCCGAATGCCGCGACGACGGCGGCCGACACGCGCGACAGCCCGTGCATGAACGCGAACGACATCTTCGTGCGCAGCGCGGCGGTCGCGCCGCTCAGGCACAGCCACCAGGTTGCGGAACCGATGAACACGCCGGCGACCATCAGCGACACGGCAGGCCACATCGCGCCTTCCCGCGCGCCCGACAACGGGCCGAGTGCCGCGAAAATCCCGACGAACGACAGGATCGTCATCGGATTCGACAGCGTCAGGCCGAACGTCGTCAGGAAATCGCGCAGGACGGTCGTGCGCGGCAGGTCGCGTTGCAGCGCCGACACGGCCGGCGCCTGGCGCGCGATGGTCCACGCGAGCCACACGAGGAACGCGCCGCCGCCGATCTTCAGGCCGACGGTCAGCATCGGGAATGCGGTGACGATGCCCGCGATGCCCAGCGCGCCGAGCAGGCCGTAGATCGCGTCGGCGCACGCGGCACCGACACCCGTCGCGAACCCTGCCTGAAAGCCGCGGCTCAGGCTGCGCTGAATGCACAGCATGCCGATCGGGCCGACGGGTACCGCGATCGACAGCCCCATTACGACGGACTTGATGAACAGCATCGCCTGCTCCTCGCGACATGCAACGGGTTGAACAGGCATCGTAGGGAAAGTCCGGTCGCCGCTGAATGCGGTTTTTAAGGAAAAATAGCCGTTCCGCCTTAAAAAAACCACCGCGATGGACGATCTGGACTGGAAGATACTCGCGCTGTTGCAGGCCAACGGCCGCATCAGCTATACGGAGCTGGCCCGCCAGGTTCATCTGTCGGTGCCGGCGGTGACGGAACGCGTGAAGCGCCTTGAAACGGCCGGCATCATAGAGGGCTACACGGCCCGGATCAATCCGGCCGCGGCCGGCTATCCGGTGAGCGCGCTTATCGGCATCACGGTACCGCAGCCGGCGAAAGCGAAATTCCTCAAGTTGCTGGAGACGATTCCCGAAGTCGTCGAATGCCATCATGTGACGGGCGCCGACTCGTATGTCATGCGGTTCGTCGCCACCAGCATGACCCACCTCGAACAGCTGATCGAACGCATCAACCTGTACGGTGAAACGCGCACATCGATCGTGATGTCGACGCCGCTACCGGTGCGCGGGCTGGCGCGGCCGCCGTCGAAGTTCGACGACGGCCGCAAGTAGCTGGCCGGGTTTTCATGGCCGACCGACAGATCCCGGCCTGAACCTTTGGCGGCCGGTGACGGCCGCCATTCGGTCATTCGGCCGTTTGCCTCCGTGACGTTCGGCGCCGATCGGCTATTTGCCGACCGCGCCGCCGAGCAGGCCGCCCACCAGCGACGTGACCGGCGCGAGCGGATTGGCGAGACTGCCCGACGGCGTGCCGCCGCCGGTGCCGGTAGCGGAACCGTCATGCACGATCCACGGCATGCCGCCGACCACGCTCGTCACCAGACCGGCGATCGGCACCGCGCCGTTCGCGCCGCTCGGGTTCACGAGCCCACCCACATTGCTCACCGTGTTGCCGACCGCTCGGACGAGTTCGCCGACACCGCTAACGACCGGCTGCGGCGACGCGGACGTCACCTTCCATCCGGCCGACGTGATGGCCCCGCCGACCTGCCCGAGCAGGCCGGCGACCGGCTGGCCGAGGCCGGTTGCCGTGCCGACCTGTTGCGTGAGTTGGCCTGCTGTCGTCACGAGCGGGGTGATCGCGGTGCTGAGCGCCTGCGTCGCCTGCTGGACCGGGCCCGACGACAGGGCCGAGCCGAGCATGGTGCCGCCCGACTTCAGACCGCCGGCCGCCGTGTCGAGCAGGCCACCGACCGGCGTCGTGATCGGCGCCAGCGGCGACAACGGGCCGGTGCCGAGCGCCTTCACCGTTTCGCTGAGACCATTAACCGGGTTGCTGGTCGAGCCGACGATGGTGCCGAGGCCGGCGACCGTCGTGCCGACCGGGTTCGCCGTGAAGCCGATCTGGCCTATGCCGCTGCTCACGGCGTCCGAGGTATCGCGGACGAGCGTGCCGACGCCCATGAGCGTGTCGGCCGGCCCGGCGGTCACGCCCTTGCTGACGCCGCCGGGCAGGCTCGCGCCGCCTATCGTGACGCCCACGTCCGTGACGACGGAGCCGACGGAGCTGACGATACCGTTCGTGCCGGGGGTGCCGCTGGTTCCGCTTGTTCCGCTTGTTCCGCTTGTTCCGCTTGTTCCGCTTGTTCCGCTTGTGCCGCTTGTGCCGCTTGTGCCGCTTGTGCCGCTCGTGCCGCTCGTGCCACTGGTCCCGCTCGTCCCACTGCTCCCACTCGTACTCGTCCCGACGTTGTTACCGGCCAGTTTCGGCGCCGTAACGTCGCTGCCGCCACACGCTGCCAGCGCACACGCCGCGGCAATAGCGGCAAGCGCAACGTTCGCCTTGATGAAATGATTTTGCATGGAAATCCCCGTCAGCCATTCAGCGCGAACGTTCCAGCAAGCATCTACCGTGCCATCTTCGTCGGATTCGTTAACAATTCCTCAACCGCGCCGTGGCGGCTTTCCTGACGGCACTTTCCGGTACGACGCATCGCATGCGAGTCTAGCCCTGCGGTTCGATCCGCCCTCGCGTCCCCGCGACGCCGACGTAACACCGGCACTGCGTTACGTAGCACGAGCGGTGAAAAACCGGCCGCGACCGCACCTCGCTTGCTCCCGCCCCGGCACCTCGCGCATGCCACCGCTTCATCGAAAATCTCCCGTTACCTCGAAGACGCTTCCGCTGCGTGTGGAAGTCGCGCATCGCGAATGACTTGCGAACTCGGATGCCCCGTTCAAACGATCAACGTCACGCCGGCCCAGGCGATCAGCACGACGCCCAGCACGCGCCCGACCAAATCTCCACCTGGCAGGATTTTTTCCGCGAACACGAACAGCGACAGCGCGGCAATCCAGACGACATTCATCACGCCGCCGACGAACAGCAGCGCCATCAGCAACCAGCAGCAGCCCACGCAATACATGCCGTGGCGCGCGCCGAGCAGGAAACTGCCGACGACGCCCGGACGCCAGTGTGAGACAAGAAAACCGGCCGGCGCGCGGCATTGCCGAAGGCACGCTCGTTTCAGCGGCGAGAATTGATAGAGCCCGGCCAGCGCGAGAACGACTGCGGAAAGAACAGCGCTCTTCGACCACAGCATCATTGCGGAGATCAGCCCGGCCGGCTGCAGCAGCGCCTGAAGCAACGCCGCGCCGATCGAGAACGCGAGCCATGCGGCCAGATAACCGGCCAGCAGCGACACCGACGTGAACGCGGCACCCGGGCCGTCCGCGCCGCGATGCCGCAGCACGCGCCGGTACAGCATCACGAGCGGCGCCGCGCTGGGCGTCATCATCGCGATCATCATCACCCACCACATCGCGATCACGGTCGGCAGCGACGGATCCATGCTGCCCATGCCGGCCGCCAGTCGATGCGGAAAGAGCGCGACCGTCGTCATCTCCAGCGCCGACATGCCGGTTCCCGCGCCCGTCCACAGATAGAACCAGCACGCGCCGACGAGCGCGGCCATGCCGAGCAGCGTGACGACGCGCTCGCGCCCGAGCCAGGTGTCGAACGGAGTCATGCCGCGACGCGATGCCGGATCAGCCCGTGGTTGTTCATGTGCAGCCGCGCGAACTGCGCGTAGGTTCCGTCGAGCGTCAACGCGATGTTGCCTTGCGAGCGCCCCGTGCCCGAACCGATCTCGGCAAGTTCGTATTCGAAGCCGTTCGGCAGGTCGATTCGCGCGCGATGCTCGGCGCCCGTCACCGGGTTAAGAATCGGATCGCCCGCAACGTCGAACACGCCGTCGACATGAATCCGGCCGCGCCGCGCATCGACATCGACGTCGAAATCGATCTTCGTGAAGATCGGCTCGAACGCGTGCTCGAGCGTCGACGCATACACCGAGAACATCGTCGCAAACGGATCGGTATCCTGACCGGTCATGATCTTCAGCACCGCTTCGCGCTGTGCCGGGCTGGCGCGCTCGTCGACGATCGGCTGGCACTTCCCCTTGCCTTCGTGGACCGCCCCCGGCCACTGAAACACGACAGCGATCCTGACGCCGTCGAGCACCACGTCGCCGTAGTGGCCGCTGTCGATCGAAATCGCGCCCATCGCTTCGCAATTTCCGTTGGTCGGCAACGCACTGAACTGGCAAGGACAACCGTATGAGCAATTGCAACTGATCAATTCGGTGCCCTGAATCTCCCACGGAGTCATGACTCCACCTCGCGCTCGGTGACATATGAACGCTTCGAATCTAGTGCACGGCACTGGGGAAATCAAAGCCGGAATGGAAGCCCGGTTCGACGCGTGAAACCCGTGCGTTCCGGCCTCACGCATGACGTTCCGAACTACTCGACGAAGGCGGTTCCGGCCACCGTCGTCGCACCCCGGATCTCACACGAACAGCGACGCGACAATCGCACACCACGCGGCACTCGCGCCGCACGGAAACACTCGCCGAGGATCGCCGTGATCTCTTCCGCCGGCAGCAGCTCGCGAGTTCATTTCCGGTTCGATTGAATCAAGAGCGGCTTCGCCGCTGGCCAGCGAATACGCGTAGTCACGAATTGACAGAGTCGATTCGATCGAGCGCCATGTTGCAGCCGATTCGTCGAACACGAACACGGGTGTCGCCCGTTAATCCGGCTTTCTCGCCGCCTCTGCGACAGCCACCCAGCCCATCACGGCGCCGGCGACCCAGCAACACGTGACCAGCAGGTCGAGATCCATCCAGCCTTCGAAATTCGCGCTGTTTTCGAAGCTGCAGCGCTGATGGCCCCTGACCCACATGCAACCGCTGATGAACTGCTGAATGTGCATGTAGACGTTGAACACCGCAAAGGCGGAGGTAATGACGGCGACCCGCAGGCGTATGCTCGTTTTCATTGGCGCTGAAGGCGTGGGATGAACTGCTGCCGATCTTAAGCCAACGGCGACGTGTGACGCAATCGATCCGGTATCGGCCCGATCATCGTGGCTTGCGCGCCGCGATGTTTGCCGGCGCGGCCGTTCAGTTGACGGGTGCGGCGGTAGCCGCAGTCAGCGTGCAGCGCGCGCGGCAGGCGGCGTGACGCGCGCGGCCTGTCTCACGCACGCACCGGCTTCACACTGCGTGCGCCAACCGTGCGCCGCCATACCCGTCAGCGATGCTTCCCGCCATGCCGGCGCCGCCGGTGTTCCGCACGCGCCTGCAGCAGCGTCGGCATCAGCTCCTCGATGTATTGCCGCGCCTGCCCGCGCGTCACGATCTCGCTGAAGCGCAGATGGGCATTGTCGTGACCGACCAGCGCCGCATGCGCTTTCTTCAGGATGTGCAGATAGGCGATCAGGCTCGTGCCGTCGCGCACGGGCAGCGCGTCACGCGGGTCCGGGGTCGTGCTCATGATCCAATCCTTTGCGGGCAGTCGGTGCGGCAGGTGGTCGTCACGAGCGCCAGCAGGTCGTTGGCGAGGCGGTCGCGATCGGTCAGCGGCGCGAGGCCGAACAGCCGCTCGAGCGTCGCGGCGACCGAAGCATGATCGTACGGCGTGTGGTCGACCTTCCCGGCCGCGACCCACGGCGAAATCACGATCGCCGGCACGCGCACGCCATACACGTCGAAGCCGAAGCCGCTCGCATTCAGCGTCGCGGCCGCGCCGTCGTTCGGCGGCGGCGCGGCGCCCGGCCTGACCGAATCGTAGAAGCCGCCGTGCTCGTCGTAGACGATCACAAACAGGCTGCTGTTCCACACCGGCGAATTGCGGATCGCGTTGTACACGCGTGCGGCGAGCTGGTCGCCGCCGGCCAGCCCGTCCATCGGGTGTTGCGAGCTGCCGTTCCGGTAGGTGCCGTGCACGATGTCGCCGTAGCCGGGCTCGATGAACGTATAGCGTGCCGTGTAGCCGGCCGCGAGATCGGCCTCGAAGTGCGCGAGATCGTCGACGTCGACGAAGCTCACGCCCTTCAGCGACGCGACCTGCGGCACGTGGCCGAGCGGATCGCCCGACTGATCCTGGTAGATGCGCCAGTTGTCGTCGCCGAGCGCGCCGAAGATCGAGCCCTTCGGATAACGGAAGCCGTCGAACGCCTCCCACCCTCCCATTTCTTCCCTGGTCGGCGAATGATCGAGCCCGGCCGTCGACGCGCCGTGCAGGAAGAAGCGGTTCGGCCAGGTCGGCCCCGGCATCGACGCATGCCACGCGTCGCACAGCACGAACGCATTCGCGAGTGCGTACAGCGACGGCGCGTGCGTCCGCACGTCGGCGCCCTGCATGATCTTGCCCGCGTCGGCCGGCTGAGGCGGCGTGCCTTCGGAATGCGACGTCGCGTAGTTCGACACGAATCCCGAATTATTGACGCCCGGATAAGCCTGCCCTTTCACGAACGGCACGCCCGCGCCGCAGAGCTGTTCGAGCACGTCGGTGAATTCGTGGCACGGGTCGGTCGGCATCCGGTCGGGCGCGCCGCCGCCGAACGGATAGACGGCGCCGCCGTACGCATTGCTGTCGCCCGGCGACGCGGCGACGATGTCGGCGATGCCCGACAGCGCGAACAGGTGATCGAACGAGCGGTTCTCGAGCATCAGCACGAACACGTGCTGAATGCGGTCCTGAACGGGTGGGGATGCGGGGGCTGCGTCTGCACTCATGGCGCCTCCTGGCGTCGCGCGACGAATGTCCGGCTGGCACGGTCGCGGGAGCGCTGAAGGCGATTGAAAGCAAACGAGAGGTGATACAGCGTGCGCGGGCCGCGAATTGCCGACGAGTGTACGACCGTGCCGGCATCCGCGTAAAGCGACGTACAGTGCGTGCGCGGCATGCGTGCTCAACCAGCTGCCGATGTGGCCGGCCGGCGCAATGCGCAGCGTATCAACGAGTACGGAGGAGAAACGACGATCCGAACCGGGCGGTTCGATCGGGGATGCGACCTGGGCCGCCGCGGCGTGACGACGCCGCCGGCGACCGACGAACGGCACGACCCGTGCCGTCCATCCGGTTCGTCCGGCCGTCCGGCCGCACGGCCGGACGGGAGTCGATCGGCGCGGTGCTGCGCGCGCGATCCTGGCCGCTTAGCGGCGCGGCCCGCTGTTGCGTTGCGGACGCGGAGAATTCGCGTCCTTGTGACGGAAGTTGATGCGGCCCTTGGTAAGGTCGTACATCGACAGTTCCAGCGTCACGCGGTCACCCGCGAGAATGCGGATGTGGTTCTTGCGCATGCGGCCCGACGCATACGCGCCCACCACCACGCCGTTTTCCAGCGTGACACGGTATTTGCTGTCCGGCAGCACTTCGTCGACGATTCCGTCCAGTTCCAGCAGTTCTTCTTTTGCCAAACCAATTCCTCCAGACAAGGTGATTGACCGCGGCCGCGGCGATCTGCCCGGCGCCGTTTCCCGCAACGGGACGACGGCCGGCAGGCTGCCGGGTATCGGTTCGTTCAGACGGGCCACGGGCCTGTCTTGCGATCGGAGCCCGGCGCGTTGCGGCGTTCGGGCGGTCGGTGGCGGCGGCGCGATGAGCGCCGCGCAAGTAGTCGGGACCGCGCCGGCTGCTACGGCATGGCGTCGGTCTGCTCGGGTTGATGCGTTAAAGCGGTGATGCGCTGGCGAAGCGGCGCTCGCTTCGCGAGGGCGTTGTGTCGCACGCGGGTCACGCATGCGATGGGGAGGCGTCACGGCCGATGCATCGTGAATGTCGCGATGCATCGGTCGTGCGCATCGGAACGCGCAGGCCACCGGAACAGCGGCGCCCCGCGCGAAACTCCATCCGGCACCCGCCGCCGATCGGCGGCCGATGCCGATGCGGCTTACTGCGGCGTGATGTTCGACGCTTGCAGACCCTTCGGGCCGCGCTTCACTTCGAAGCTAACCTTCTGGCCTTCGGCCAGGGTCTTGAAGCCCGTGCCGCGAATTTCCGAGAAATGGGCGAACAGATCGTCGCCGCCGTTGTCCGGGGAAATGAAACCAAAGCCCTTGGTTTCGTTGAACCACTTGACGGTACCGGTATCCACAAATACTTCCTTAATACGAATAATTGAACATGCGCCCGCGACGGGCACAGAAAGAATCAAAGAGGGAGAGACCAACGACTGCCGCACACGGAGTGCGGCCAATGATGAGCAATCGAACTTCTTGAAGACTTCGGTCACGGACACTACGCGGTAGCGGCCGTTCCGTCAAGCTCTTTCGGTGCGACGCATACGCACGGGCGACGCGCGCGCCTTATGTGGCGGGTGTTGCCGGCCGACGGGACCTGTTTCGATGCACCCCCTATTTTCGGTCGGCCCGCCGGTTTTTACCGCGGCTCGAACACGTGATGCAGCGCCGGCGGCGCGTCGCCTTCGCGAATCCGCATTTCGAATGTCTCGCGCGCGATGCACGTCGCGCCGCACGTCGACCACGTCCAGGTAGAACCACGAATAGCAGTCACGCATCTGGTACAGCGGGTCGTCGCCTTCGCACAGCATCGGGTTGTCGATCCGCGTCTTGCTGTGCCAGATGTCAACGTCCTCGTAGAACACGCGCTGCGCTTCCTTCACGTACGCGTTCGCAATCTCCAGGTTCTGTTCGTCGGTCAGCCCAGCCACCTTCTTCACGATCACGCCGTAACGCAGCTCGAAGCTGTTCATGTCGATCGGCACGTGGCAGTCCAACAGCACCGGATGGATCGGCTGCCCGTTGCTCTGCCCTGTCATCTGCGTGATGTGCACGGCCGGGCCGAAATAGGTCGACAGCGCGGTCAAGCTGTCGCCGCCGAGCTTCTCGCTGCGGCCGACCATCAGTTGCGTCGCCTTGTGATCCTCGAACAGGTTCGTCGCGACCTTCAGCCCGATCCCGAGACGCGCCATCACCGCATTGCACAGGATCGACACGAGCGTGAGCGGCACGACGATGCACAGCACCGCGCGCCACGAGCGGAACGTGACAGCACACAGCAGCGCGATCGCACCGAAGATCGACAGCAGCATCGCGACTTCCGCACCGGGGTGGCGTTACATCGTCTGTTGGGACGAGAGGCGGAGAGGAAACGGACGGGACGGGCCGTGGAGTCGGTGCGGCGGGTTGGGTCAGCCGGGGGTTCGTTCGGTAGGTTGGTGCGCCGGCACGCTGGCATCGACTGGACGCGCGACCGACAGCGGCAAAAAGGCGGCCGCCCGGTCCGGACACATCGGCTTAGCGCCACCGTTCCGGTTGAACTCGTATGCGGTTTTCGAACCGATTCCCTCGATTGAATCTCGCGGTGTGGATTTGAAACGATGCAAGTTTTAATTCCATTAATGCCTCCGGATTTACCCCCCCGACAATCACCCTTAAAACAGCCGGATTGCATTAAATTATAAAAAATAATAAAGCTTATTATATAATGTTATATTATTGAGTCGATTTATAAGGTGTAAATTTGACTTGCCCTTTGTTTCACCCAAACAAAAATCGCATTACATCCACTGCATTTTTGTTTATTTTTACCGACCACACCGAAGATGGCCCCGAGAAATTAAATTGGCGCACGAGTTACACTCCGACCGGCAAAAAACATTAACCAATCAATTAAAACAAAGCCCCATTCCACCGGATCGAATGCTCAGCAACAACAAAGAGAGTTCATTGGAAACATTTTCACGCAATGTCCTCGCAGTTTATTTAATTCGCCCGGCATAATTTCGTGCTATCTGAGGGGCGCCTCAATGTTCGACAGATATTTCGAATCTCAGAAAAACAACTCATAAGTTCGAAAGGAGATTCAAATGAGCAAACTGATCAGTAAAATCGCTGTTGTTGCGTTCGGTTCGTTGATCGCAACCAGCGCGCTGGCCCAGCAGATCAGAACGCAGGGAGGCGTGACGCAGATCACGTTACCCGAGCGCGGTCTCCAGGTGGCCGCAGTCGATTTCAAGCACGCTCTGCCGATGCCGCTGCCAAGACCACTCGTTGCGCCGCCTACCATGCTGGATTCACTGATGTACAACGCCAGGCCGGCGCTGGGCGTGCCGGGCTATGCGCAAGGCGGCGTTGGAGACGGCAGGCAAAGGCCGGTGCAACTGGTCGCGCCAGTCGATTTGAGTCAGTCCGGGGTCCAACCGCAGGAATACGGATCGTCGAATCAGCCGTATACCACTAGCCAGGTGAATGCAAGCGGCGACAATACGCAGTATTACTATCCGTTCCGCGCAGCCGGCAAGCTGTTCTTCAACATCGGCTCGGCGACCTATCTGTGCTCTGCCTCTCTGATCAAACCGGGAGTGGTCGTCACGGCCGCGCACTGCGTCGCGAATTTCGGTCAGCGGCAGTTCTACTCGAACTGGGTATTCGTTCCGGCCTACAGTAACGGAACCGCGCCCTATGGCACGTGGAACGGAGCATCCGCGACCGTCATGACTTCCTATTACGACGGTACCGATCCATGCGCTGTCGCCGGTGTCATCTGCCAGGACGACGTGGCCGTGATCGTGCTGTCGCCGCAAGCCGGATCGTATGCGGGCAATCGCGCCGGATGGTATGGCTATGGTTGGAACGGCTATAGCTACACCCCGTCAGGACTCGCGCTGATCGACCAGCTCGGCTACCCGGTGGCTTTGGATAGCGGCGTCTACATGGAGCGTAACGAATCGCAAGGTTTCGTGTCCGCCAGCAACTCGAACAACACGATCATCGGATCGCTGATGACCGGGGGGTCGAGCGGCGGCCCGTGGCTCGTCAATCTTGGCATGCCGCCGACACTCAACGGCACGGCCTTCGGCAACGCAGCCTCGCACAATACCGTGGTCGGCGTGACGAGTTGGGGTTATACGAACTCTGCGGTGAAGCAGCAAGGCGCGTCGCCGTTCACGAGCAGCAACATCGTGACGCTCGTGAATACCGTATGCGGCAGCACGCCGGCAGCGTGTTGAAGGCAGCCTGACGTAACGCGTCGCGCGTGGCATTGCGCTCGTCGTGCCGATTCGGCACCGCTGGTCGACGCCTCACGCGACGCATCCTCTGCGCTGCCCAGGGCCAACCCGCGCTCCGATCGAACGCGCGACGCTAGTCGAACGGATTCACCAGCCGGACCCCCGTCTTCGCGAAATCACCGACGTTTCGGGTGACGACCGTCAGGTCGTTGATGAGCGCCGTTGCGGCAATCAGCTTGTCCAGCGCGTGCTCCGGATGCGGGACACGCAGGTGGCCCCACAACTGGCCGACATCGATGTCGATCGGCAGGATGTTAGACGCATAGTCGGACATGAGCGCGGCCAGCCAGACATCGAGTGTCGACGCCTGCTGCGAATCGCCGCGGCGGCGGATCATCTCGACGCCGCGGCGCAGTTCGGAAACCGTCACGACGGACAGGTAGAGACTGCTGCCGTCGTTTCCGGCTTCACGGAAGAACGCGCGCACCCCGCTGTTCGCGCGCTTTCCCTTCCTGATTTCGCTGATGACGTTCGTATCAATCAAAAACACGCCTGACCTCGCCGGAATCCTGCACACGTTGGAAATCCGTGTCTTCGCCAACATCGGGCATGCTCATCAGCACTTGCGCAAATGTCCTTCGCTTCGGCCGGCCGAGCGCATCGGCCAGAATGGCTCGATGTTCGGCCTCGGCACTCCTGCCATTTGCCGCAGCCTGCTCTCGCAGGCTCTGAACGATACTGTCATCCACGTTACGCACCAGAAGATTTGCCATAGGTCACTCCATCCAGGTTGCTATCAATGATAGCGCCGTGACGGTGAATTGCAAGCATTGCTATCATCGTCATGGCTGGACGGAAGACGGTGGTTGGCGTCGGCGAACGGCCGCGGCCGGCATGAATCCATGCCAACTCCCGCCGCTCGCCCGACACGTCGAACTGCTGTCCGCAAGGTAAGGCAGATCGGAACGACGGAAAAGACGGCCGAATGGCTATTCGCCGATGGAGGACCTGCGCAGGCACGCGTAGCGCCGCACGGAGCGGCTTCATTCACCGCCTCCCCGGCACATGCGGCCGCCGTCACGATGCGCGGTACGAACCCCGGCACGGCACCGTGCAAGCAAGCTTGCTGTTCGCCGGACCGGGAACGCGTTGCCGTGCGCATGACCGATACGACATGCGCGGCGTATGCGCCGCAACACGCGGCGCCCGCGACCCGATCCGATTTCCCGTTTGTTTCGATGTCGTTGCATGCCGCCGATGCGCCCGTCGTTCTGGCGAAACTCGATTGCGCCAGCGGCACCGGGTCACCCGCAAAGCGCGTGCCATGCGGCGCGAAACGAGGCGGGAGAAGCGTCACCGTCAGGCACGGATGGTTACGCGGATCGCAATCGGAGGGAATGTTTCAGGAACGTATCCGTATTCGGCGGACCACGCCGGAATGCACGCGGCCGCCCGACAGGATGTCGAGCAGCGCGACGCGCTCGGCGACCTTGATCGGGTGATTCATCGCCGGCGGCAGGCACACGACGCCGTGGCCGAGGCCGATGCGCGTCATGCGGCCGGCCAGGTACGCAAGGAAGGTTTCCGGCGCGCGCATGTGCGCATAGTTGGTCGGCGACGTGTGCTCCACGCACCAGATCGTGTCGAAGCCGACCTGCTCGGCGAGCGCGTGCCGGTGCAGGCCGGGCCGCACGAATACCGCGCGGTGCTGGAGGACAAGAACGACGCGCTGCTCGTGATTTCGCAGAAACGGGCAGCATGACGATGCGCGGTGCGCATGCGGGATGCCGGCGCATCGCGCGTGGCAGGTGCGCTACGCAGGCGGGATCGAGCATCGCGCACCGTCATTGGCTTCGCCGATGACAATCAATGTCTCCAGGCAGCTTCCCGATGGCCGCCGGAATCGGTACCATCGAGCGCTTGAAGACCGGCACGCGCCGCGCGACCGTGCAACGGCGCCGCCCGCGCCCGGCCTTCGCACCGCCATTTCGCCATGTCCCGGGAACCCACACACTCCGTACTGCTCTGGATCGTCGCCGCTGCGTTCTTCATGCAGTCGCTCGACACGACGATCGTCAACACTGCCCTGCCTTCGATCGCGCAAAGCCTGCACGCGTCGCCGCTCGCGATGCAGCCCGTCGTGGTCGCCTACACGCTGATGATGGCGATGCTCACGCCGGCGTCCGGCTGGCTCGCCGACCGGTTCGGCACGCGCCGCGTGTTCTCGGTCGCCATTCTCGTGTTCGTGCTCGCATCGATCGGCTGCGCGGCGTCGCATACGCTCGGCCAGCTCGTCGTCGCGCGCGCCGTGCAGGGCATCGGCGGCTCGATGCTGCTGCCGATCGGGCGGCTCGCCGTGCTGCGCCGCGTGCCGGGCGAACAGTACGTCGCGGCGATCGCGTTCGTGTCGATCGCCGGCCAGCTCGGCCCGATCGTCGGGCCGACGCTCGGCGGCTGGCTCACGCAGGCGATTTCATGGCACTGGGTGTTCATCGTCAACGTGCCGGTCGGCGTGGTCGGCTTCATCGCCGTGCAGCGCTACCTGCCGCACGATCAGGCGAAACAGCCGCCGCCGTTCGACTTCGTCGGCTGTGCGCTGCTGTCGGTCGCGATGATCGCGCTGTCGCTCGCGATCGACCCGCCGATGCCCGCGCATCGCGCCGCCTGGTCGGCCGGGCTCGCCGTGCTCGGCCTGGCGAGCGCGCTCGCGTACCTGCCGCATGCGCGGCGGCGCGCGCAGCCGCTGTTCCGGCTGGGGCTGTTCCGCGAGCCGAACTTCGGTTCGGGGCTGCTCGGCAACCTGCTGTGCCGGATCGGCACGAGCGCGGTGCCGTTCATGCTGCCGCTGCTGATGCAGGTGCAGCTCGGCTATACGCCGCTGCAGTCGGGGCTGATGATGCTGCCGGCCGCGATCGCGGGCGTCATCGCGAAACGCTGGATCGCGCCGCTCGTGAAGCGCTTCGGCTACGCGACGTTTCTGGTCGTGAATACGGGGATCGTCGGCTGCGCAATCGCGGGGTTTGCGCTGGTGTCGGCGCAGCCCGCGCCGGTGCTGGAGATCGTGCTGCTGGTCGTGTTCGGCGCCGCGAACTCGATGCAGTTCGCGGCGATGAACGGCGTGACGCTGAAGGGGCTGTCGCATGCCGACGCCGGCAGCGGCAACAGCCTGTTCACGATGATGCAGATGCTGGCGATGGGGCTCGGCGTATCGATCGGCGGGGGGCTCGTGAACCTGTTCGCTGCCTGGTGGGGCTCGATGGGGCGCGGGTTCATGCTGTCGTTCGCGTGCATGGGCGCCGTCACGCTGCTGTCGTCCGTCGTGTTCCGGCGGATCGATACGGCAACGCCGCCGGCCGGTGCGGCAGCGCGATCGTCCGCGTGAGCGCCGCGGACGTCAGTTCGCCTGGCGGCGCTCGACGACCCGCTTGAGCACCCAGCGGATCGACGACCCGTCGGCCGGCGGCTGCGCGACGCGGTATTCGTCGACTTCGAGCGTGTACAGGTAACCGGGCTGGTACGCGAAGCCCTCGATGCCCGCGTACCACAGGCTCCACGGCTCGCTCGGGCTGCTGCGCACCTGCAGGCATTCCATCGGCGCGACGCCCGTGCAGCGCGCGGATTGCGGCGCGACGTAGATGGTCTTCGTCACCGGCCGGCCGTCGGCCGGGCGGGCCGCGTTCTGGGCCGTGACGGCCGCGTCGGTCTGGCATCCGGCGACGAGCGTGCTGCCGGCAATGACGGCCGCGCCGAGCAGCGTTCTGGAATGGCCAAGCATCTGATGTTCCTCTGGAAGCGTTGAAGGGGGCGGTTAGACGACCGGCACGGCGGCAAAGTTCACAAATACCTTACGCCCGGCGATTCGCCCCCCTCATTCGTGCGATGTCGTGCGCGCGCCGACACGTTACCGTGCTCCGGTGCAGCCGCGCGCATCGCCGCCGGCGGCCCGCACGTGCACGCCGGACGCCTACTTCGCGCGTTTCGCGTCGTTCGGCAACACGAACTCGACTCGGCGATTCAATGCACGGCCGTCCGGATTGTCCGCGCCATTCCTGAGCGTATTGGGCGCGACCGGCCGGCTGTCCCCCAGCCCCTTGACCGACAAACGCGCCTTCTTCATCCCGTGCGACGTGAGCCAGTCGGCCACGGCATTCGCACGACGGATAGACAGCGTCTTGTTATACGCGGCGGACCCTTTCGAATCGGTATGCCCCTCGATCACGATCGCCCCGGACGGAACGGACGCGGCGAGCCGCAGAATGTCGTCGAGTGTCGGTTCGGCGGACGACCGGATGCTGGCCTTGTCGAAGTCGAACAGGATGTCGCCCAGCATCGACACCCGTACCGTCGCCTTGTCCTCGCGCACGGACAGGCCGTCGTGCCGTGCCGCGAGCCCCGATGCCTTGGCCGACAGATCCGATACGGTGCTGTTCAGATCGGACGAGAATCCCTTCACGTCCAGGACGGTTGTCTTGAGATCCCGAATATCGCGATGCGCCGGCGGCGCTTGCGCGAAGGCACTGCCGACGGCGGACGCCGACAGGATCAGCGCCAGGATTGATGTGATCGCTCCGGCCATGGTCAGCGATCGGTAATCTTGATGCCGTCGAGCGCCTCCACACCCGGAATCGACAACGACACCTTGGTGACGCTCTTCGGCGGAGCGGGAAATCTCCCGTACCACGTGCCCGCGCTCGGCGAATCCTTCGATGTGCTAAGAACCACGCGAGGACTGGCCAGCGGCTGGTTGTTGCTGTCAGTCAGCAGCAAGTGCTTCTTGTTGCCTGCGAGCACGTAGATGCCGTTCTCGTAGTCGCTCTTGCTGATCGAGCTATAGAGCACTTCCACCTTGTTCGCGACGAGCGGCCTGAACCGCAGCTTGATCGTCAGGATATCGCCTTCGCGGATCGCCTCGATTGCCTGCGCTTCGGCTACGCCACTCGAAACGAGCCCGACAGCCAGCGGCGTAGCGGAGGAAGACCTAGCAGGCGCCTGCGCCGACGCGGTATCGGCAAGTGCAGCGGTCGCCAGGAGCGCACCCACGACGGTGCAAATGGTTGCTGCGTTTCTAATTGGTGTCACGGGAACCGTCCTTTTTTAAGGTTATTGGTAGCGTGCGTCAATTACGAAACGAGTTCTCTCATTGCCGTTCCGGCGCTGGAACCCTGGCTGTGTCTCGGATTTGAATTCATGAATTTGTAGGGAGAATACACGGCTTTCGTAAGGACGAGCAACCGTCGCACGCATATTCCCGTGGCGCGATCCGCGCGTAAATATTTCCGACAGACCGGCGTCACGCGGTAGGCAACACTGGTGCGGACATTGCCGAACAGCGTGCTGTCGTTGGGCTGAGGTGCGCGACGCGGGGTGGATCTGTCGGGATCGTCACTTGCCGCGTTCGTCACGGCATGCTTGAAGTCGCGGCAAATGCAGCAATTGCGTAAGGCTTGTGCCGGTTACATTACGATATCGATACCCATAACAACAGGACCCTCGAAAATGGCCGATAAACGATCCGGGATTCCGAAACGCAAGCACCGCCTTTCCACCACGATGACAGGCCTGCTCGTCTGCGCCGCGGCGTTGACCGCAAGCTGGTGCGCGCAGGCGGAAGAACACAACGATTTCATGAAATACATCGCCGGGCCGATGTATGACGGGCCGATCGCCGAACCGAAACTGCGCACGGCGCAGGACCGCGAGTTCGCCAGGAATATCCAGGACGGCGCCGCCGTCAATGAAGTGACCTTCGCGAGCCATTACATCCTGTGGACCTTTGATTGCGGACACAACGACAATTGCATGCGGGTATTCGCGCTCGACGCGAAAACAGGCAACGTGTACTGGTTTCCGTACATCGTGCGCGAACTGGCGATCGTGGACGACAACACGCCGACGGATTTCCGCTCGGACAGCCGGCTGCTCGTCGTGAACGGCAAGCCCGACGGGCAACCGCGCGGCAGATATCGCTACCTGTTCGAGAATGGCAAGTTCCGGTTGCTGGACAAGCAGGCTGGCCGCTGAGGCAACAGCGTGCTGTCGGTGGAGCCATGCGTTCGTTACGATGGCCCGCCACCGGATCAGTCTGGTCCGCTTCAACGTCGAAGCGCCGGCGCATGCCGCCCGACCTGCCGAGCTTCCCGGCGCGGCAGGCGACAAGAACGGAAAGCTTCGCGGGAAAAGTCGCTGTCGTGACCGGTGCGTCAACCGGCACCGGTCAGGCAATTGCCGTCGACAGCGGATTCACCGCATGACGATCGTGTACCATCGGCGCCTCCCGATACGCTTTGTCGCGCTGCGTTCGTCCGCCCGGCCACGTGCGCGCCCGCCACGCCCGCGCGGCCCGCACAGCGCCCCCCGCTTCGCATGACCTCACCCGTTCCGTCCGGCGCCGCGCTGCGCCCGCTGCCGATCGATACGCTGACCGTGCCGGCCGCGCTCGACGGACGCGCGGGCACCAACCGCTCGGGCAGCGCGCATCCGCAGATCGCCGCGACCAACGATCTCGACGCCGTGCGCGCATGGCTCGCGCGCTTCGTCGATACGCCGACCACGTTCCAGAACTACCGCAAGGAAGCCGAGCGCCTGCTGCTGTGGGCCGTGATCGCGTGCGGCAAGCCGCTGTCGTCGCTCACGCACGAGGATCTCGTCGTCTACCGGCAGTTCCTGCTCGCGCCCGCGCCGGCCGACGTGTGGTGCGCGAACGGCGGCCGCAAGCATCCGCGCGACGACCCGCGCTGGCGGCCGTTCTACGGGCCGCTGTCGGCGGCCAGCCAGCGGCAGGCGCTGGTGATCCTGAACGTGATGTTCTCGTGGCTCGTGCAGGCCGGCTACCTCGCAGGCAATCCGCTCGCGTTGTCGCGGCAGCGGCAGCGTCGTCCCGCACCGCGCGTCACGCGCCATCTCGGGCAACCGCTGTGGCAGTCCGTCAAGGACGCGATCGTCGCGATGCCGCGCGACGATGCGCGCGCGTGCTTCCATGCGGATCGCGCGCGCTGGCTGTTCACGCTGCTGTATCTCGGCGGGTTGCGCATCACCGAAGCGGCCGACACGACGATGGGCCAGTTCTTCTGCCGGCGCGACGCGAACGGGCACGACCGCTGGTGGCTCGACGTGACGGGCAAAGGCGGCCGGCAGCGGCTCGTGCCGGCCACCGACGAGATGATGGCCGAGCTGTCGCGCTACCGGCGCGCGCACGGGCTGCCCGCGCTGCCGTCCGACGGCGAGCCCACGCCGCTCGTGCTGCCGCTCGGCCAGGCGCGCAAGCCGCTCACGCGCGCGGCGCTGCACCGGATCGTGAAGCAGGTGTTCCGGCACGCGGCCGACCGGCTGCGCGCGAACGGCGCGGCCGGCGACGAACAGGCGCGCGTGCTCGAACAGGCGTCCGCGCACTGGCTGCGCCACAGCGCCGGCTCGCATATGGCCGACGGCCGCGTCGACCTGCGACTCGTGCGCGACAACCTCGGTCACGTGTCGCTCACGACGACGAGCCAGTACCTGCACGCGGACGACGACTGGCGGCATCGCGAGACGGAGGAGAAACACCGGATCGGGTGGTAGGCGTTCCGCGCGCTGCGCGAGATGGCGTGCCGTCGATGTCGATGTCGGCTTGCGTTTCGCACCGGCGTTCAGCGAGCGGATTCGAGCCCGCTTCCCGGCACCCGCGCCGCGCACCGCGCGGAACGCCCCGCCCGATCAGTACACGGCCACCCAGTGCCCGGGCACCCACGCCCAATGATTGCCGGCCCACCGGTAATGCCCCTTCGCCCAGCGATAGCCGGTTGCCGGCGGCGGCGGCATCACTTCGACTAGCGGCGCCGGCTGCGGCGGCCGCACGGGTTCGACCACGCACGCGGACATCAGCGCGGCACTCGCGCTCACCAGCACTGCAAGCGAAACGGATCGGATCTTCATATTCGATTCTCCCTTTTTGTGTAATCGGTTGGCGGGGTCGAGCGCGTAAACGCCCCGCGTCACGCGGCGCCGCGAATCAGGCCGGTCATCGGCCGCGTCGCGCCGCTTTCCGCGAACAGCGCGGACGCGGTGCGGCGGGAATCGAGCCGCAGGCTTTCGGCGGCCGCGCCCGAGATCAGCGCATCGAGCGACGCGGTCGGCTTCACGTCGCGGCCTTCGTACAGGTCGCCCGGCCGCAGCCCCGGCCAGTCGGCGATCACGCGGCCGCCCGCGACCGCGCCGCCCGCCAGCATCGCAACCGACGCCTGCCCGTGATCGGTGCCGCCCGTGCCGTTCGCCGTGGCCGTGCGGCCGAACTCGGTCGCGACCAGCACCGTGGTCTGCTGCCATGCGGGCCCGAGGCCGTCGCGCAGCGCGGCGAGCATCGTGTCGAGCGCTTTCAGCTGATTCGCGAGCCGCGCGTTCTGCGCGCTGTGCGTGTCCCAGCCGCCCGTTTCGATCATCGCGATCCGCGGGCCGTCGTCGCGCGCGAGGAACGTCGCGGCAAGTTTGCCGACGCCCGCCGGATCCTGCCGCGCATGCGCGTCGCCGGCGAGGCCGCGCGCTTGCATCGCCGACTGCCATAGCGGGCCGAGCTGCGCGTCGGCCTCGTAAAGCGCCGACACGCGCGCGAGCAGGTCGTCCGGCGCGGCCGGCAAACCGGACGGCGCATACGACGCGGCCTGCACGGTGCCGCGCAACGCGAGCGGCACGGTCGGTGCGAACGCGATCGCGCTTTCGCGCGTCGCCGGCAGCAGCGCGGCGAGCCGGTTCAGCCAGCCGTCCTTCACCTGATACGGCGCGCGGCCGCCTGTTTCGAGCACATTCTGCCCGTCGAAATGCGAGCGGTCGCGATACGGCGACGCGATCGCGTGGACGAACAGCGCCTGTCCGTCGCGGTATAGCTGCGCGGTCTGCACGAGCGACGGATGCAGCGCGAACGTGCCGTCGAGCCGCATTGCGGCCGTCGTATCGATCGCGAGCGCGCCGCGCAGCGACGCATACGCGGGTTCGGCATACGGGACGACGATGTTCAGGCCGTCGGCCGCGCCGCGCTGGATCACGAACACAAAGCGCCGGTCGGTCTCGACGTTCGCGAACACGATCCGCGGCGCGACGAGGATCGCGCCTGCGCCGGCGGCGGCAACGCTCAGGAATTGTCGGCGGGACAGTGCCATGTTCACCTCCGTTGGAAGTCGGGCGATACGAGCAGCAGCGCGAGCGACGTGGTCGCGCTTTCCGCGCGCGACAGCGCGGCCGCGGTCGGCGCGCTCATCGAACCGGCGAGCAGCGTGTTGCCGAGCGTGCGCGGGTCGAGCCAGTCGCCGGTGCGCGCGGCCAGGCGCTGCGCGATCTCGACGCGGCGCACGAGCGCGTCGGGCGCGGCCCAGCTCGCGGCGACATCGTCGAAGCCTGCCGGCGAGCCCGGCCGCCACACCGGCTGGCCGAGCTGCGCGAGCAGCGGCGCGGCCTTCAGATCGCCCCGATCGTCCATCTCGCGCCAGCCGAGCCCGCGCAGCGACGACACGGCCCACTCCCACGGCGTCTTGAACTTGCGGTTGACCGGCGACCACGCATCGGGCGAATCGACGAGCGCGCGATAGACGGTCGGCAGATCGCCGCCGCTCGCATCGAACGCGCGCGCCAGCCGGTCGGTCAGCGCGGGTGGCGGATTGTCGGCGACGAAATGACGGGCAAGCTGGAACGCGATGTGCCGACCCGTTGCATCCGACCGCGCGAGGTCGTGCAGGATCGCGCGCGCCTGCGCTTCGCCCGGCTGGTCGTAGGTGCGCCCCATCACCGTGCGCGTGCCCGGCTCGTGCAGCTTCGGACGAAACACGAACGCGCCGGGCGCGGCGTCGCCCGGCCGCGGCCCTCGTCCGCCCGCGATGCTCCAGCCCGTCAATGCGCGCGCGAATTCCGTCACGTCGGCTTGCGTGTAGCCGGTTCGCACGCCGAGCGTGTGCAGTTCCATGATTTCGCGTGCGAGGTTCTCGTTGAGCCCGCGCTTCGCCGACGGATTGCGCGCTTCCGCGCGCAATGCGGCCGGGCTGTCCGGGCCGACCGAGCGCGCCTGGTCGAGAAAGACCTGCATCGCGGGATGCTGTTCGACGGCGACGAGCATGTCCTCGAAGCGGCCGAGCACGTGCGGGCGGATCGCGTCGCGTTCGAACGCGCCCGCATACGCGGCAACCTGCCCCTTGTCGACCGACACCGCGAAATGGTTCGCCCAGAAATGCACGAGACGTTCGACGAACGGCGCGGGCGTGTTCAGCGCGCTGTTCAACCGGGCGGCGACGGCGCTGCGATACGCATCGTAGCCGTCGCGCCGGATCGATTGCGCGATCGCGCGCTTCGCGGCCGCGTCGTCGCCCGTCATCGCGTTGCGTGCGTTCGCGAAGCGCGTCGCGAGCGCGACCGCGTCCGGTTCGCCGGCCCACGCGGCGGGCCGCGCGTCGTAACGGTCGAATTGCGCGACCAGCGCCGCCTTCGGGTCGGCAGGCGGCGCTTCGTCGGCCCGCGCGCCGAGACCGAAGCGGTTCAGCGCGATCGCGGCCGGCGTGGTGTCGTTCGGGTGGTCCATGACGGGCTCTCTTGCGGTGCGTACCCACGTTTAACGCGGGCATGCAGGGAAATCCGTCGCGGGGATGGCAAATATTTTTTGGATCGGAGAAACGAGGAACGAGAGAGTCGGCGGAGGTGATGCACGGCAACGGCGCAAGTCATCGACACGCAACGGCGCGTGCGATTCATCTCGTGCACGCATTGCGCATGAGCGAACGCGAATATCGGCGACACGCATACCGCGTGTCGCGCTGCCTGATGCTTACTGGCTCGCCGGCGCGTCCGGCTTTTTCTGCAGTCTCGGCGGCAGACGCCAGTTGCCGCTGCGCTGCAACCCGTCGACGAACTTCACGCGCTCTTCGGGCGTCAGCGTCGCCGCGAAATCGACGACGCTGCGTTCGACCTGCACGCGCATCGCGGTATCGGCCGCGCGCGTGCGGTCGAGTGCGGCGTCGATCGCCGCGCGATCGAGCTGCGGCGCGGCGAGCAGATCCAGCACGGTGATCCGGCCGTCGCGCCCTTCCCGCGCGAAATCGCGGCCGTTCTTGCGCGCGGCCTTCAGCGCGGCGGCAAACTCGCGCTGCCGCGCATCGGGCAATTCGTCCGCCGCGAAACGCAACGCGGTGCGTTGCGCGGGCGCGCCTGCCGCAAGCTGGTCGCGATGCGTCGAGAACCACTGATACACGCCGCCGCCGATCGCGCCGAGCATGAACACGTTCAGCACGACCGAGCCGACGAGGATGAATTTCCAGCCACGTTCGCTCATTCACCACCCCAATCCACGCTCGGGCCGCCGAACGTCGTCGTCAGATAGTCCGGCTCGTGCGGCGACGTCGGCACGCTGCCGAGCATCAGCATCGACACGGCCACCGCGCCCGCCAGCGCGCCGGCCAGGCCGACGCCCGCGAACGCCGCGCCCGACCACCACACGGTGCCGCGCCGTCGCGCGCGTTGCGGCGCGGGTGCCGACGCGACGATGCGCTCGACGAGCGCCGGTGCAGGCGGCATGACCGTGTCGTACGAAAGCCATGCATCGAGGTCGGCGGCATCGTCCAGTGCCAGCAGCGCGTCGCGCGGGTTCGCGCGCGCCCACGCCTCGGCGGCCGCGCGCTCGCCGTCCGGCCAGCGCCGCGCGTCCGAGCCGTACGCGGCGACGATGGTGCGAAATCGTTCGGGTGTCATCGCTTGTCCTCGCTAGGTGGGTCGCCGGCCAGTTGCGCGCGCAGGTTGCGCCTCGCGCGGGCGAGCAGGCTTTCCAGCGCATCGACGGTGATGCCCATCAGGTTGGCCGCTTCCACATTCGACATTTCCTGATAGTACTGGAGCACGAGTGCTTCCCGCTGCCGCGGCGGCAACGCGGCAAGCGCCTGCCGCACGCGCGCGTCGCGCGAGCGCAGTTCCGCATGCAGGGCCGGCTCCGGTTGCGGATCCGGCACGTCGGGCAACGTATCGACGGGCTCGTCGCGTCGGCCGCGCAACCGGTCGTAGCACAGGTTCAGCACGACGCGATGCAGCCACGTGTCGAAGCGCGCCTCGCCTTCGCGCCAGCGCGGCGCCTGGTTCCAGATTCGCAAGAACGTCTCCTGCGCGACGTCCTCGGCTTCGTTCCGGTCGCCGAGCATGCGCGTCGCCAATGCGAGCAGCCGCGGCAGCTTGCGCGCGACGAGCACGCGCACCGCCGACGAATCGCGCGCGCCGACGCGCGCGACGAGTTCCGCGTCCGGATCGCGGTCGCCGCGATCGTTCAACGCCGCCTGCTCCGTCGCGCAGCGCGATTGCGCCGCCCTGCCGCCCGGCTGAAGCTCATCGTCGTGCTCTCCTTGCATGCGTCGGGCCATCGCCGCGTGGCGCCACGCCGACGGTTCGGCGGTGCCGTGCGCATCGCGCGCGGCGTCGCACACGGCATCGGCCATGTCCGTTTCATCGACATCCGTGTCGCGCAGCATATCGATCCTGTCGGCCGGTTACGCGACCGTCGGCCGGCGTGCTCAATATACGACGACCGGCGCGGGCCGGTAATACACCGGACGCGCCGGCACCACGACGCAGCCGGCCAGCACGATGGCCGCGGCCGCCAGTATCACGATGGTTCGAAAAGGCATGGCTTCGACTCATGACATTGCGTGAAGGATCCGCCGCACCGGCACGATGTTCCGCGCGGCGGCGCGCGCATCAGGCCCAGTGGCCCGGCACCCAGCGCCAGGCCGGGCCGCGCGCGGCCCAGTGCCCGGGCACCCAGTGGTAACCGACGCGCACCACTTGCCAGTGGCCCGGAATCCAGACGTAGCGGCCCTGCCGCCAGTGCCAGTGGCCCTGGTCCCACACGTAGCCCGCGCGCGGCGCCGGCATCACTTCGACGCGCGGCGCCGGCGGTGCGTAAGGTGCGACGATCACGGCCTGCGCGAATGCCGCCGCCGCCGCCAGCGCGGCCACGCATCCGGCGGCAAACCGCAATGGAACAGAAAGTTTCATGAAAGACTCCGAAGTAACGGGCATCGACCGGAAGCGGCCATTCATGCGTTAAACGGAGCGGGCGACAGAAATCCGTCGCGGTATCGGCGAATAAATTTCGGGCGGATCGAACGCGCTTTGGCGCGGGCCGGCTGCCGCGCGATGCGCGGGCCAGCGTATCGGCCGCCATACACGAGCTTGCCGTGCTGTCACAACGCGGCAAAACTGCCCCTCGACAATGCGTGTCACCGGGATCCCGCTCGTTTCCGGCCCACGCCCCGGCCGCGCTCGCGCATGGCCGCGCGGCTCCACCTTTCGCGTCCCCATCAACGAAAACTACGACCATGTCGAACCAGGACAATCTCCCTGATCAGCCGAACGAGCCGGCCGCGTCGGTGTCGCGTCGCGGCTTCCTGAAACTCGCCGGCGTATCCGGCCTTGCGACCGCTGCCGGCGGGCTCGCGGCCGCCCGGGCCGCCGCGTCGAATCCGGACGGCACGCCCGAACAGGTCCACCTGACGTGGGGCAACGACCCGACGTCCGAAGTCGTGATCTCGTGGGCGTCGCTCGCACCGGCCGTCAATCCGCGCGCGCGCATCGTCGCCGACGGCGAGCCGCCGCGCACGGTGCACGGCGTCCAGCGCCTGTACACCGACGGCCTGAACGGCGAAACCGTGTTCGCGTACCACGCGCGCGTGCACGGGCTGAAGCCGGATACGCGCTACCGCTACGAGATCACGGCCGACAACGACAGCAACGCCGCGCAGCCGTTCGCCGCGAATTTTTCGACCGCGCCGCGCGGGCGCGCGCCGTTCCGCTTCACGAGCTACGGCGATCTCGCGACGCCGAACGGCGCATGGGTGCTGTCGTCGCCGCAGAGCCGCTTCGCGGTGCAGGCCGTCGAGCAGTTCCAGCCGCTGTTCCACCTGCTGAACGGCGACCTCTGCTACGCGAACCTGAACCCCGCGCACCAGCCCGAGGTGTGGCGCGACTTCGGCAACAACAACCAGACGTCGGCCGCGAATCGCCCGTGGATGCCCTGCCCCGGCAATCACGAGATCGAGTTCAACAACGGTCCGCAAGGGCTCGACTCGTATCTCGCGCGCTATACGCTACCGGAGAACGGCACGCGCTTCCCGGGCCGCTGGTACAGCTTCCGCGTGAGCTCGGTGCTGTTCGTATCGCTCGACGCCGACGACGTCGTGTACCAGGACGCCGCCGCGTTCGTTGGCGGCCCCGCGCCGCTCGTGCCGGCCGCGAGCACGGGCCGCCCGCCGATCGAGCCCGGCACGTCGTTTTACGTGCGCGGCTACAGCAACGGCGAGCAGACGCGCTGGCTCGAACACACGCTGCGCCATGCGGCGCATGACGACGACATCGACTGGATCGTCGTGCAGATGCACCAGGACGCGCTCAGTTCGTCGAAGACGGGCAACGGTTCCGACAAAGGCATTCGCGAGGCATGGCTGCCGCTGTTCGATCGTTACGGCGTCGACCTCGTGCTGTGCGGCCACGATCACGACTACGAGCGCAGCTACCCGGTGCGCGGCTGCAATCACCGCGCGGGCGTCGATGCGTCGACCGGCGAAGTGGTCGAAACGCTGCAGCCGCGTCCGGTCGGCTCGAACGACCCGGATCGCACGAAGTTCGACACGAGCCACGGCACGATCCACCTGATCCTCGGCGGCGGCGGCACCAGCGCACCGCTCGACGTGTACGGCGAGAACCCGTCGACCGGCTTTGCGCGGGCGAAGGTGTTCACGAAGCCGAACCGGCCGGTGCCGGGCACCGCGCCGAACACGTTCGTGCGCCAGCCGGCCGATGCGCTCGAGGATGCGATCTGGTCCGCGCGCCGCGATACGGGCACCGGTTACGGGATCGCCGTGTTCGATCACGACCCGGGCAAGCCGGGCGGCCACACGACGATCACGATGCGCTACTACCACGCGCCGGGCGCCGATCAGCACCCGACCGCGCAGTACGAGCTGTTCGAGACGATCGAGTTGAGCAAGAAGCGGCACGAGCGGTGATCGGGCCGGCGCCCGCTGCGGCGGGCGCCGGTTGCATCGCCATCGAGGAATGGGCGTGCCATGACGCGGGTTAGACTGCGTGCCTCGCACACCGGCCCATGAAGATGAGTTTCGAATACCGCATCCACACGACCCCGTCGGCCGACGCATTCGATGCAATCGCGGATGCACTGCGGCAAACGCATGGCGACATCGACGTCGATCCCGGCAGACGACGGCTTGAAATTCGCGATGAAACCGGCAACTGGCCGCTGATCGGCCTGTTGACCGACGAACACGGGTTCTTCCTCGTCACGACGCTCGGGCCGACGCGGGACGCGATGCTCGACGCGATCGGACGCGCATTGTCGGCAATCGGTGCGACGTGGCGCGTCGACGACGTGTGACCGGCTACCGCGTTCCGCACACGCGCCTGAATCGACCGCACGCACCCGGCCGCTCCCCCGCCAACGTCCGCCGCTCGGCCGCTCCCCGGCTCCGCCCCTTTAAACTATGCGTATCCGGCGTAATAGCTGCATTGCATCGCCGGTTGCGGCTGCCGCTCCGCGTGGCGGCCGCAACCGGATTTTTCCGTTCGCGATGACGGCACACGCGAGCGGAACCGAATCATCCGAAATCGAATTTGAATGTTGAAACAGGCAGGAAGCATGAAGCGCAACAACAAGAACAAGGCAACGCTCGCCGGGCTCGGCGCGGTGCTGTTGTGGGCCTCGGTGGTCGCCCTCGTCCGCGGGGTCAGCGAAAGCCTCGGTGCGACCGGCGGCGCCGCGATGATCTACACGGTGGCGTCCGTGCTTCTGCTGTTTTCGATCGGCTTCCCCGACCTGAGCAAGTTCCCGAAAAACTACCTGCTGTGGGGCGGGCTGCTGTTCGTCTCGTACGAGCTGTGCCTGGCGCTGTCGATCGGGTATGCGAGCAACGGCCGGCAGGCGATCGAAGTCGCGATGGTCAACTACCTGTGGCCGAGCCTGACGCTGGTCGCGGCCATCGTGTTCAACAAGCAGCGCGCCAACCTGCTGGTCGTGCCCGGCGTCCTGCTGTCGATGCTCGGCATCTGCCGGGTGCTCGGCGGCGACCAGGGCCTCGATCCGGCCGGCATGCTGCGCAACGTCGCGGACAATCCGCTGAGCTACGGCCTTGCCTTCTTCGGCGCGCTGATCTGGACCGGCTATTGCACGGTGACGGCGCGCATTGCCGACGGCAAGAACGGCGTGACGCCGTTCTTCATGCTGGTCGCCGCGGCGCTCTGGATCAAGTTCGCGATCGAGGGCGGCGGCGGCATGACGTTCAGCCTTCACGCGGTCATCTATCTCGTGCTGGCGGCGTCGGCGCTGGGGTTCGGCTACGCGGCGTGGAACACCGGCATCATGCACGGCAACGTGACGATCATCGTCGGCGCGTCGTACCTGACGCCGGTACTCGCCGCCGCGTTCGCCGCGACGCTGCTGCGCGCGCCGCTGTCGGTCGAGTTCTGGCAAGGCGCATTGATGGTGTGCGGCGGATCGATCCTGTGCTGGCTCTCGACGCGCAGCCGACGCAGTGAAAAGGCAGCGCCCGTGCGGGTCGGGAAGGATGCCGAAGGCAATTGCCCCGGGTGACGATGCGGGATGCTTCCGACGGGAGGCAGGGTTGCCCGCTCTAGCTTCGCGATTCCAGCGCGATACGCACCGCCAATCCGGCCAGCACGGAGCCCATCAACCAGCGCTGAACCGACGCCCAAACCGGTCGCCCCGCCAGAAAACCCGCGATGGAACCGGCCATGCAGGCGATCAGCGCGTTGACGCTGACACTCACCGCGATCTGCACGCAGCCGAGCGCCAGCGATTGCGCGAGCACACTGCCGTGCCCCGGTGAAATGAACTGCGGCAGCAGCGACAGATACATCACCGCGATCTTCGGATTCGCGAGGTTCGTGACGAAACCCATCGTGAAGAGCCTGACGCGGCTGTCGCGCGGCAACTGCCTGACCTGGAACGCGGAGCGGCCGCCCGGCTTCAGCGCCTGCCACGCCAGATACGACAGATACAGCGCACCGGAAAAGCGCAGCGCGTCGTACGCATACGGCACGGTCATCACCAGCGCGGTGATGCCCAGCGCCGCGCAAACCATGTAGAAAACGAACCCCAGCGCGACGCCGCCGAGCGACACGAGCCCTGCGCGGCGGCCCTGGCAGATCGAGCGCGAAACCAGGTAGATCATGTTCGGTCCGGGCGTCAGCACCATGCCGAGCGACACGAGTCCGAACGCAAAAAGGGTGGGCAAAGCCGGCACGGCAGGCTCCTTCGCGGCAGGGCAGTCAGGGTGACGAGGTTCGAACACTGTATTGCATCTCGATCATCCTCGGCATGAATAAACTGCAAGCCGCCCATGAGCGTCGTTCATCTAGCCGGCCGAGCTACCTGCCCTTTTTCGCACGCGCGTGGATCGCTTTCGCGGCTTTGGCGCGTTGTGCGTCGACGAGCCTCACGAACTCGTCGGTGACCGCGTTGCCGGCCACGTTCCACGACAACCGCACGGAACGATGCAACCTCGGCGACAGTTCCAGCACGCGGCCGCCGAATGGCGTGTACGTAAGCGTGATGCGCGGCACGATCGATACGCCCATGCCGGCCTCCGCCATCGAAAGAATGGTGCGCATCTCCACTACGTTGAACGCCGCCCGGAGCGGCGCGCCGCCGCGTGCGAAGTAATCCGCGATCACCGGCCCGCACCCTGCCTTCGAGAAAATGAACGGTGCCGCGGACAACTGTTTTGCAGACACGCTCTTGCGGCCGCCGAACATGCCGTCCGGCGCCACCGCGACAAAATCCTCGTCGAGCAGCGGCAGAGTGTGTGCGAACGTCTTCGTGCCGGCCACCACGCCGATGTCGGCCGTACCGTCGTCGATCCACCCTTCGACTTCGCCGTCCGTGCCTTCGAGCAGCACCGCCGACACGCCCTGGTGCATCTCCTTCAACGCCTCGAGCGCGGGAACGACGAACGCCAGCGAGACGCTCGGCAGCGACGCAACCACCAGCTTGCCTTCGAGCTTGCCGCGCGACAGGCTGAATTGCTGGCGCAGCAGCTGCGCCTCCCGCACCACGCTCTGGACGTACGGCCACAGGCGTTCGCCCGCCGCCGTCAACACCACCGGCTGCCGGTCCCGCCAGAGCAGCTTGACCTGCGTGATGTCCTCCAGCTCGGTCAATGCATGGCTGATCGCGGATTGACTGCGGCTGAGCCGGTCGGCCGCGGCCGTGAGCGAACCGAGTTCGACTACGGCGGCCAGTGCCTGCAACTGGGCAAGCGTCATCGGGTCTCCTTGTTCCGGTGTATGTGAATTTCACATGAGGCAGTGAAGCATCATGAATTATATTGAACCGCCCCGACAGTATCTCAAACGGCAGTGCGCCATGCCCCGCGCTGCGCCGCGGTCGAATCGAACATCCACGGCAGCGCGCAGGCAGGATGCACGTTCGATCCGCCGCGTCGATTGCATGCGCACCGGCCGGCGCTCGAGAATCCATGTTGAAGCACACCGCCGCATTGCTCATGCTTGCCGATACGACCTGCCGGCCTGAATCGGGGCCGCGCGCCCGCCGGCCGCACACGAATAGCCGGCACGCGGGCAAGAAATGGCGGCGGCCCACCGCCATCGATCGCGCATGCGTTATGAAAGCTGCAAAGCGCAGTATTCGCGGACCCGGCGTATCGCTCCGCCCGACGGCGCGACGATACGTGACCGGCTTTGCTGCCCGCACGCTGACGCCGACGTCAGCGCTGCCCCGTTTTCAAAGGCACGAGATGGAAACCTATGTGTTGCTGGGCTGCGGACTCGGCCTTGGCCTGTTGATCGCCGTCTGGGGAATCTGGTCTCTCCGGTAAGCCGTTCAGGCTCCGTTCTTCCGAAAGGAATCCGTATGAAGACGGATGGGGAATTGTAGTTTCAGGCAACCCATTTCACCCGATTGCTTCGCAGTCCAATTCAACTTCACATCGTCGATACGTCCGCGACGGTAGCGCCATGCGTGACCCGTTCGGCCCCGCGCGCTGCCCGGTTCCCCAAGACGCGTTAGACTGTTTCGATGGAACAATGCCGTTATTGCCAGAGAATCCGCGATGAATGGGATTGCCACGGGGACGAATGCCGCCGGGCAATCGCAAAGGCGCTGCGCCGGCAGCGCGCGGGCCTGCCGATGGTGCCCGATCGCATCCGCAACGAACTGCCGTCCGGCGCGCCGACCCAGCAGGTGATCGCCGTCCTGTCGCGTCAGCGCCTACGCGCGCGCCGCGGCAACGAGGAACGCCGGGAGCGCAAGGAAATCGACGACGACGGCGTCTGATCCGGCCGCACCGCGGCCCGCCCGCGTCATCTCCACCTCCGCCGTCCTCCCCCGCCACCGGGCGTCCGCCCGTATCACCGCGCCCTTGCAAATTCGGCAATACTGAATGGGGACAGAAGACATTTGCCCCGGGATTATTGCCTCCGCGACAACGATCTTTCGCTGAAATCCACGTTTACCCTGAATCGACCGACGCCTACGATGTAATCAACCGCTTACGACATGGTGTCGAACGCGGAAAGCCAAGACAAACATCGGAGGTCATCATGAAATCGCTCGTTTCCGCAGTCGTTGCCGCTGTCGCCCTGTCCGCTTCGTTCGGCGCATTCGCCCAAAGCACCGTGACCCGCGCCCAGTTGCGCAACGAGCTGGTCCAGCTCGAAAAAGCCGGCTACAAGCCGGGCCTGTCGAGCCCGCACTACCCGGCCGACATCCAGGCCGCGCAAGCCCGCGTGCGCGCCGCCGACAATACCGGCTACGGTGCGCAACCGGCCGCGACCGTCCAGGGCGGCGCACCGGCCGCCAAGGCGCAAAGCCCGCGCGACTCGGTCTACTTCGGCCACTAAGCCTGCCGCTGCGCGCCCCGCGCGCAGTCCGCACATGCAACGAGCCCGTCCGTGACGGGCTCGTTGCGCTTGCATCGCGTGTTTTACCGGCCGGCGCCCGATGCGACGCGGCCGGCCCCGGCTTCGTCCGGCGCAGCGCCGCCGCCGACCAGGTCCTGATAGCGCACGTACGCGCACTGCGCGGACGCCTTCGCCGCATACATCGCCGCGTCGGCCTTGACGAGCAGTTCCTCGGCCGATGCGCCGTCGGCCGGAAACTCGCTGACGCCGATGCTCGCACCGACGGCCACGCGCCGGTCGCCGAACTCCAGCTCCTCCGCCATCACGATCTGGATCCGCGACGCGACATCGCCGATCACCGCCGGTGAACGCACGTCCGCAATCAGCACGATGAATTCGTCGCCGCCGAGCCGCGCGACCATGTCGCCGTTGCGCAGCACGAGGCTCAACCGCTTCGCGACCGCGACGAGCGTACGGTCGCCGGCCGAATGCCCGTGCTGGTCGTTGATCTGCTTGAAGCGGTCGAGATCGACGAACATCACGGCCAGCCCTTCGTGCACCGCGGCCGCATGCCGGATCGCGGCATCGAGATGCTCCATGAACAACAGGCGGTTCGGCAGCTCGGTCAACGGATCGTGGCCGGCGAGGTGCGTGAGCTCCTGCTGCTTCGCGCGCAGCATCGCGACCTGCGTGCGGATCTCGACACGCATGCTGTCGAAACAGCGCGCGAGCACGCCGATCTCGTCGGCGCGCCGGACCGGAAGCTGTTCGGCGGCCGGATCGTCGAACACGTGTGTCGCTGCGCGCGCGAGCGCCTGCAGCGGCCGCGTGATCGCGCGCGCGAACAGGATCGCGAGAATCACCGCCATCAGGCTCGATACGAGCACCATCCGGACAATCCGTCCGCCGAGCATGCCGGCCGGCGCCAGCACGTCGGCAAGCGGACGCGCCATCCCGAGCACGACGAAGCGGTTGCCCTCGTCGTGCCCGAACGGCGTGCGCGCGAACGCGAACATCTGCCCCGGCGCGTCGTCGGGCTGCTCGAGGCCGTTGAGCGTCACGCTCGTGCGCGTGCTGTCGAACAGCGCGCGCGTGACGGCAAAGCGGTCCTGCATCAGCACCCGCAGGCCGCGATCGAAGCCGAACGTCTGCGTCGGATCGGGATGCACGAGGAAATCGCCCCACTCGTTCGCGAGATACACCGCATAGTCTTCCGGCAGATCGCGTTCGAGCCGGTCGACCACGCGCGACAGCTCGACGTCGACGACCAGCGCGCCGACCGTCTGGCCCGACGTGTCGACAACCGGCGTGCCCACGCGCAGGATCGGCAGCCCTTCGGCCTCGTGCGAACCCGTCTCGTGGTTGATCACGATCGGCGACAGGTAGATATGGCCGGGCGCCGTCGCGAGCGTATCGAATACGTAGGAAAACTGTCCTTTCTCCTGGAACGCGCTTTCCGGCAGCACGACGACGCCGCGCGCGTCGCGAACGACGCGGATGTGTTCGAGCCCGAAATTCCCGCCCGCGATCAGGCGAATCTGCAGGTATTCCGGATGATTTCTCATGAAGCTGCAATACACCTGCTCGAGCCGCGTGCGTCGCGCGCTGTCCGGATTGTCGCTGCCCGCGACGAGCGCGGACGACGGCAACTGCGCGAGCACGAGCGCATCGGCGGCAACGTCGGACAGCGCGGTCGTGAAGCGCTGCCCGAGCAGTTGGGTCGACATCAGCAGGCTGTGCTGCGCTTCCTGCACGAGCATCGTGCGGTTCGCGCGATACGCGTAATAGCCGGTCGTGCCGGACGCGATCACGCCGATGCACGCGAGCAGCACCGACAGCTTCGACGTGAGCCCGAGCCGGATCATTTGTCGAACCGCTCCGGCCGGTCGCCCGACACGATGCGGCTCCACAGCGATTCGCGCCGCGCGATGTCTTCGACGGGCTGGAGCCACACGAGATGCTGGTGCCCGGTGTCGAGGCCCGGTGGCGGCTCGAGCGTGTTCGCGAGCCCCTGGCGCTCGGTCAGCAGCGCGCCGATCGCCGGTTCGAGCATGTAGTTGATCCACGCGAACGCGAGCTCGGCATGTTGCGCGCCGCGCGTGACGGCCCAGCAGTCGAGCCATGCAAGCGCGCCTTCGTCCGGGATCACGTAGCCGACGTCCGCGCCGGCGCGCCGCAACAGCTCGACCTGCTGCGTGCCGTAGTTGCCGAACATCAGCGCCGCTCGATGCTGGATGAACAGCGCGGTCGCCTCTTCGGGAAGCGTGTAGTACGTCAGCAGGTTGCGGCGCAGGTCGATCAGCTTGCGCGCAACCGCGAGCGTCTGCGCGGGCGACAGGCGGAACGGATCGGGATAGCCGAGCGCCAGCGCCGCGAACGAGAAATTGTGCTGCGCGCTGTTGAAGTCGAGCACCTTGCCGCGGTAGCGCGGATTCCACAGCTCGCGCATCGAGCGCGGCGCGGCCGAAACCTGCGTGCGGTCGTAGATCAGCCCCATCGACGAATACGTGAACGGAATCGCGTAGGTCGCACCGTCCTGCACGAGCCCGCCGATCGTCGCGAGCTGCCGGAAGTTCGGCAACTGCCGCCGCCGGTTCGGGATGCGCGCCAGGTCGATCGGCGCGAGCAGACGTTCGTGCGCGTAGCGCTGGATTTCGGCCGTGTTCGCAGCCAGCACGTCGTATGGCGGCGGCGCCGCGCCGTGCATCCGCGCCCACAGCGCTTCGTCGGAATCGACGAACGTCACTTCGACACGCACATGAAACTGCGCCTCGAATGCGCTGACGACGTCGCGGTCCGCATAGCCGGGCCATGCCAGCACGCGCAGCACGTTGTCGTTGACGGTTTCAGGAGAGTCGGCGAAAGCCGACGGGCCAGGCGCAAGCAAGCCCAGTGTCAGGATGATGAACAGCGCGCGCACGGCACCGCGGGCGCGCGTACGCGCGCCGATTCCCCTGATCAAGCGGACCCCGTATGAATCGCTCGGCTGCATTCGACCATCCTTTTTCGAGTCGATGCGATATCCCGCAACAAGACCATAAAAAATATGGGCGCGCAATTGGAAATAGCCGCACACGGCAGGTGTTGCGCATGCAGACATGCGACATGCCCGGCGCAGTGTCGATCCGGAATCGTTGCGGGCGCACGAACGCGGCAAGCCGGGCGACGAATGATCAGAAGAAAGCGCGTTGCCGGACGCTAACCGGTTCGCATTTCGATGACGACGCATTGCATGCGTTACATACTTGCCCGCGGCCGTCGACGCCGATTGCGTCGGTCAGCCCCATTCGCGGAAATGACCGTCAGCACGATACCGGCCTGAACTTCGCGATCCGCTTCTTCATCACATGGCTTCCGAGCTACCTGCTGCCGTCGTGCGGCTTCTCGCTCGCGTCGCTCGGCACGTGGGGCATGCCACCCTCGCTTTTCTTTTCGGGCCGCGCATCGGACAATGACCCGCGCCCGCCGGCGCGGCGCCAATCCGGCCCGCGCGCGGCGACGGCGCCCCCCGTCCACGCCGATGAAACGCTACGAAACCCTTGCACACACGATCGCCGACGATATCCGCAACGGCAACCTCGCGGCCGGCACGCGCCTGCCGTCGCTGCGGCAGATCATCGCGCAGCACGGCGTGAGCCAGTCGACGGTGTTTCGCGCGTACTACCAGCTCGAACAGTGGGGGCTGATCCGCGCGCGCGAACGCTCGGGCTACTACGTCGCGCCGGGCGCCATGCCCGGAGCAGGCCCAGCCGCGAAGCGCCGCGCGAGTCGTGCCGGCGCATCGCGCAAGGTCGACATCAGCGACCTCGTGTTCTCGGTACTCGATGCCGCCACGCAGCCCGGCATCGTGCCGCTCGGTTCCGCGTTCCCGGCGCCGCAACTGTTTCCGCTGCCGCGCCTCGCGAAGTCGCTCGCGCAGGCCACGCGGCTCGTCAGCCCGTGGAGCACGGTCGTCGACCTGCCGCCCGGCAACGAGGCGCTGCGCCAGCAGATCGCGCGGCGCTATCTCGCGACCGGCGTGTCGCAGCCGATCGACGAGATCGTCGTCACGAACGGCGCGCTCGAAGCACTGAACCTGTGCCTGATGGCCGTCACGCGGCCCGGCGACGTCGTCGCCGTCGAGGCGCCCGGCTTCTATGCGGCGCTGCAGGCGATCGAGCGGCTCGACCTGCGCGCGGTCGAGATTCCCGTCGATCCGCGCACGGGCCTCGATCTCGATGCGCTCGCGAACGCGCTCGAGCGGCACGACATCCGCGCGTGCTGGTTCATGACCAATTTCCAGAATCCGACCGGCGTCACGCTGTCCGCCGAAAAAAAGCGCGCGCTCGTCGACATGCTGGCGGCGCGCGAAGTGCCGCTGATCGAGGACGACGTCTACGGCGAGCTGCATTTTGGCCCCGACTATCCGCTGCCCGCGCGCGCGTATGACCAACACGGCCTCGTGATGCACTGCAGTTCGTTCTCGAAGACACTCGCACCCGGCTACCGGATCGGCTGGGCCGCCGCCGGCCGGTTCGCGGAGAAGGTGCAGCGGCTCAAGCTGATGACGACGCTGTCGGCGAGCATTCCCGCGCAGGCCGGCATCGCGAACTATCTCGAGCACGGCGGCTACGACCGCCATCTGCGCAAGCTGCGCGGCGCGCTGCACACGCAGCTCGACCGGATGGACGACGCGCTGCGGCGCTGGCTGCCGACCGGCGTCGAGTGGGTGCGGCCCGAAGGCGGGTATTTCCTGTGGCTCGCGTTCCCCGACGCGATCGACGCGATGGAACTGCATCGCCAGGCGGTCGCGCGCGGGATCAGCTTCGCGCCGGGGCCGCTGTTTTCGGCCGCGCACGGCTTCGAGCGCTGCGTGCGCGTGAACTTCGGCCATCCGTGGAGCCGCGACATCGAGCGCGCGATCCGCGTGCTCGGCGAGCTGGTCGCGCAGCCTTCGGTTCGCAAGGGCGGTTAAAGCGCGCGATGCGTATCATGCGTGCTGCCGCCGCACGGGCCGCGGCCATGCAGCCGATCCGCGCGCGGGTTACCTTGCCGGTCTCGCCGCTTTTTCACGATTTCCCATGAGCCAACTGCCCTACCTCGATCACGACGCGCTGTTGAAACTGACGGCCGAAGCGGCACACGTCACGCAGCCGTGCACGTGCACGAAAACCTCGCTCGCCGAATGGACGAGCCTGCCGCTGTCGCTGCAGGACACGCAGCTGACCGAAGTAGCCACGCTCGCGCCGCCCGGCGATGCGGAGCCGACCTATGCGGAATATCATCCGGCCGGTACGCGCTACGCGTCGGACGATGCGCCGATCGCGCTGCGCCATTTCCCGTACAACCGCTGCAACGTCAGCCGCTGCCGCTCGTGCGGCCGCCTGTTCCTGCGCTATCAGGAAGGCGGCGGCTACTTCATCGACCAGCGCATCCGTGCGCTCGATCCGGCGCTCGTCGTCGACGCCAACGCATAAGACACATCAACCGGCCACGGGTATGCACGACGCATGTCCGGCCCGCCGCGCCCGCCATCTGCTGCGCCCTTTTCGTCCCGATCTGCTGCTTGTCCCGCCGCACCGCGTTCCCTACGCTGTCTTCCGTTGCCCGACATCCGTCGCAACGCCCCTCCGAGCCGTGCGCATGCCGCGCCGCGGCTCCTCTCGCGTATCACGTCATGTATCGATATACCGATTTCGACCGGGCGCTCGTGCTGAGCCGCGCCGCCCAGTTTCGCGACCAGCTCGAACGCTGGCAGCACGGCACGCTGAGCGAAGACGCGTTCCGGCCGCTGCGCCTGCAGAACGGCTGGTATGTGCAGCGCCACGCGCCGATGCTGCGCGTCGCGGTGCCGTACGGCGAGCTGTCGAGCGCGCAGCTTCGCATGCTCGCGCGGATAGCGCGCGACTACGATGTGCCCGACGACGCCACCTACCGCGCCGCATGCGACGCGCAGGCGTTGCTCGGCACGCTGCGCCTGCCGACCCGCAGCGCGCACTTCACGACGCGCACCAACGTGCAGTTCAACTGGATTCCGCTTTCGAAGGCGGCCGACGTGATGGACCTGCTCGCGACCGTCGACATGCACGGCATCCAGACGAGCGGCAACTGCATCCGCAATATTTCGTGCGACGAGCGCGCGGGCGTCGCGCCTGACGAGATCGCCGATCCGCGCCCGTTCGCCGAAGTGATGCGCCAGTGGACGACGCTGCACCCGGAATTCGCGTTCCTGCCGCGCAAGTTCAAGATCGCGATCACCGGCGCCGCCGAGGACCGCGCGGCGACCGACTGGCACGACGTCGGACTGAAGCTCGTGCGCGACGATGCGGGCGAGCTCGGCTTTCGCGTGAGCGTCGGCGGCGGGATGGGCCGCACGCCGATGATCGCGACGCTGCTGCGCGCGTTCCTGCCGTGGCGGCACGTGATGAACTACATCGAGGCGATCGTCCGCGTGTACAACCGCTACGGGCGGCGCGACAACAAGTACAAGGCGCGGATCAAGATCCTCGTCAAGACCGAGGGGCAGCGCTACATCGACGACGTCGAGGAGGAGTTCCGCCAGATCGTCGACCACGACGGCGGCCCGCACACGATTGCGCAGGCCGAATTCGATCGCGTCGCCGCATCGTTCGTGCCGCCGCGGCTCAAGCCGCGCACGCTCGACCTGCCCGACGCGAATGCGCGCATGTCCGCGCAGGCCAGCCGCCATCCCGCATTCGCGCGCTGGCTCGCGCGCAATGTCGCCGATCATCGCGATCCGGCGCTGCGCATCGTCACGCTGTCGTTCAAGCGCCGCCTGCAGGCACCCGGCGACGCGTCGCCGGACCAGCTCGACGCGCTCGCCGATCTCGCCGACCGCTACTCGGCCGGCGAGGCACGCGTCACGCACACGCAGAACGTCGTGCTGCCGTGGGTACACGTCGACGACCTGTTCCTGCTGTGGGAGAACGCGCGCGTGATCGGGCTCGCCAGCGCGAACGTCGGGCTGCTGACCGACATGATCGCGTGCCCGGGCGGCGACTTCTGCGCGCTCGCGAACGCGCGCTCGATCCCGATCGCCGATGCGATCGCCGAGCGCTTCCAGGATCTCGACCTGCTGCACGACGTCGGCGACATCGACCTGCACATCAGCGGCTGCATCAACTCGTGCGGCCACCATCACAGCGGCCACCTCGGCATCCTCGGCGTCGACAAGGACGGCGCGGAGTGGTACCAGGTGACGCTCGGCGGGTCGGACGGTTCGACCGCGAGCGGCCCCGCGCGGCCGGGCAAGGTGATCGGCCCGTCGTTCTCGGCGGACGAGATCGTCGATGTCGTCGACGCGATCGTCAACGCGTATCTCGACGCGCGGATCGATGCGAACGGCCGCAGCGAACGATTCATCGACACGGTGCGCCGCATCGGCGCGGAACCGTTCAAGGCCGCCGCGAACGACGCGCGCCACCACGCGGAGCACGCATGAATCCAGCCAGCGACAACGCAAGCACGAACGCACGCATCCGGCTGCTGACGCCGGCCGAACACGCGGGCGATACGCAGGAACACGACGATTCGACGCTGACGATCGGCAACGACGAGGAACTGCCGCCGCTTGCCGCACGGATCGCGCAGGCCGCACGCATCGACCTGCAGTTCCCGTCGTTCACCGACGGTCGCGCGTACAGCCAGGCGTACCTGCTGCGCAAGCGCTTCGGCTTCGCCGGCGACCTGCGCGCGACCGGCGACGTGCTGGTCGACCAGCTGCTGCTGATGGAGCGCACGGGGTTTTCGAGCGCGGTGCTCGGCGACGACACGGACATCGCGGCCGCGCGCCGGCAGCTCGACCGGTTTCCGGGCTTCTATCAGCGCGATGCGAGAACGGCAACGCCGCCGCACGGCACGGCGACGCAGGCCGGAAAATGAAACGGGCGGCACGCTGGCCGCCCGTACGATGAACCGGAAGCAAACCGGCCGGCGCCCACCGCGAAGCGGGCACCGGCGTTCAGCGCGCCGCCACCGGCTTGCCGAACCCGCCGAGGATCTTCTTCTCGAGCGCGATGTAGTCGCGGCCGAAGTGGTGATCGCCCTGCGTCTTGATCACGTCGGCACCGGTGTTCACGAGCGCCGGGCACATCGTGTCCGTCTCTTCCGCGCCGTAGAAGCACTGCACGAGCTGCGGCGGCACCTTCGCGATTTCCGGCGCGACCTTCAGCGCGTTGTCGCTCGCGGGCATGCCTAGCCAGCCTGTCACGCGGATCTGGAAATCGGCGGACGGCGCGAAGCCGAGCAGCGACATCACCGCGACCTTGTCGCGCAGGTCGGCCGGCAGCCGGTTGTACGCGAACGGCATCACGTCGGCGCCGAACGAATAGCCGACCAGCGCCACGCGGTTCGCATGCCAGCGCGTCATGTAGGTGCGCATCACGCGCGCGAGATCGCGGCTCACCTGCGCGGGCGGCTTCTCGCTCCAGAAGTAGCGCAGGCTGTCGATGCCGACCACCGACACGCCGTCGCGCTGCAGCGCCTCGGCGATCGTCTTGTCGAGATCGCGCCAGCCGCCGTCGCCCGAGATCACGATCGCGAGCCGGCCGCTGCCGCCCTTGGCCGGCAGCTCGACGAGCGGCAGGTCCGACACGTCGAGTTCGTCGCCGCTGCCGCCGCTGTCACGCAGGTGCGACGTAACGAGCGACACGAGCTTCGTGGTGTCGCCCGCGGCAGCCGTTTCGACGAAACCCGGCATCGCACGGCGCACGATCGTCGGATCGGGCGGGCACGGCTTGAAGCGCGGATCGAGCTTCGGTGCCGGGTTGACCGATACGACGCCGGCGATCGTGTTCTCCGGCGCCATCGCCAGGATCTGCTTCGCGATCGCGCCGCCCCGGCCCACGCCCGCGACGATCGGCGTGAAATAGCGCGACGACTGCGCCAGACGTTCGAGCTGGTGGCTGACCGCCTCGGCGTCGCCGTCGAGGTGGTGGCAGGTCTCCTGCTTCGCGGCGAGGTTCGTCGCATAACGCTCGGAATCGACGCCGACCGTCATCGCACCGGCCTTCGCGAGCGCGTCGGCGGCCTGCTGATCGGCGGCATTCCAGCCGGCCTCACGCGAGAACAGCACGACGAAACCGCGCAGCGGCCCGCTCGGCTTGGTCACGGTAACGGGCCCGTAGCGGCCGCCCGACACGGTTTCGGCCTTCACGGCGGCCGGTTGCGCGGCGCACGCGGCGCCGGCCAGCATCATTCCCGCGCAGGCGGCTGCCGCCCGCGCGATTCCCTTCTTCGACATCATGAACGCCGACCTCCAGCCAGCAATGACAGATCCGCAAGCGTGACGAACACGCCGACCGAGCCCGAGGCCGCGAGGTAACGCGGCTCCCAGTGCGGTTCGAACTTGCTCTTGAATGCGCGCAAGCCGCGGAAGTTGTAGAAGCGGCCGCCGAAGCGCCAGACCATCAGTCCGAGCCGGTGCCACGGCGACGGCATCTTCGCCGCCCCCATCCCCGAGAACGGCGCGATGCCCAGGCTCAGCTTGCGGAAGCCCGCTTCCTTCAGATGCAGCGCGAGCTGCGTAAACAGATATTCCATCGCGTACGGCGACGCGTCCGGCAGATGGCGCATCACGCCGACCGTCGCCTCGGTGTTGAGGTCGGTCGTCATGAACGTGACGAACGCGATCGGCTTGTCGGCCTGCCGCACCAGCATCACCGACTGCGTCGCGAGATAACCGTCGTGGAACGCGGCAACCGAGAAACTCTTCTCGCGCGCGTCGCGGCTGTCGAGCCAGCCGTCGGAGATGTCGCGCAGCGCCGGCAGCGCGACCGGCACGTCGCCCGGCGCGATCACCTCGACCGTCAGCGCGTCCTTGTCGCCGCGGCGCAGCGCGTAGCGCAGGTGCGAGCGGTTCGAGCCCTTCAGGTCGAACTGGTCGAGCGCGATATGCGCTTCCTCGCCGAGCTTCATCAGCGTGAGACCCGCGTCGAGATACAGCGGCAGCGCGTTCGCGCGCACCTGATAGAACGCCGCGCGGCCGCTGTGCGCGTGCGCGAGCGCGATGAACTTGCCGATCAGCGCCGGCCATTCCTCGCGCGGCCCGACCGGGTCGTGCAGCGCGGCCCACGTACGGCCGTACTTCGCGTACATCAGGAACGCCTGGCGCGATTCCGAGAACAGGAACGACTTGTCGCCCATCAGCGCGAGGCCCGCATCGCTGCATTCCTGCGCGCGGATGATCCGTTCGGCGTCGAACAGGTCCTGCGGCGCGGGCTTCACGAAACGGCCTGGCGCCGGGCGCAGCAGTTGCCACAGCGCGAACAGCGCGACGAACACGCCTGCTGCGAGCGTCGCGCGCAGCGCACGCGGCGCGCGCGCGTCGAACGAGAAATGCGACCACAGCTCGCGCGTGTACGGCACGTCGCGGAACGCGAAGAACAGCACCCACACGGCCAGCATCAGCACCATCGTCACCGACACGAACCAGCTCACGGTGAAGCGCTCGGCGAGCAGCGACGAATGGCGGTTGAAGCGGCGGCGGCTGACGAGCAGCAGCACGAGCAGCGTGCCGAGCACGCCGGCCTCGACGAAGGCGAGGCCCTTCGCCAGCGACAGCGCGAGGCTCGCGAGCGTCAATGCGAAGGTCATCCACCATGCGCCGTCGAGGCGGCGCAGCAGCCCGCGCGCGACGAACAGCAGCGCGACGCCGAGCACGCTGCAGATCACCTGCGAGCCTTCGAGCACCCACAGCGGCACGAGGTGGCGCAGGATCGCGATCCGGTGCCAGAACGCGGGCGTCGCGCTCGAGATCACCAGCATGCTGCCGACCGCGAACGTCACGAGGCTCAGGAACAGCGGCGCGAGCTGCGACACGCGCGCGGCCTGCCGCGTCACGAGCCGGCGCCGCAGCGCGCGGCCCTCGAAACCGGCCAGCAGGCCGGCCGACAGCACGAGCGGCACGCCGAAATAGATCGCGCGATACGCGATCAGCGCGGCGACCATCGCATGCGCGGGCACTTCGCGGCCGAGCGTGAAGACCATCGCGGCTTCGAACACGCCGATCCCGCCCGGCGTATGGCCGATCATCCCGAGCAGCAGCGCGGCCGCGTAGACGGTGATGAAGGTCGGGAAGCCGACCGGCGCCGCCGGCAGCAGCACCCACAGCGTCAGGCCCGCCGCGACGACGTCGAGCACCGCGTAGACGACCTGCATGACGAGATCGCGCCGCGCCGGCACGTCGAACGACAGCCATTTGAAGCGCGTGACGACCGGGCGCGCGGTGTTGCCGCACATCGCGACCAGCGCGGCCAGCACCACGAGCAGCGCCGCGCCGCTCCACGTGAGCACGCCGGGCGCGACGTGCAGCATCGCGGCGAGCGCCTCCGGCACGCAGACCATGCCGACCGCCGTCATCAGCACCATCGCGAGCGCCAGCGTGCCGCTGGTAAACACCGTCATCCGGCCGATCTGCGCGGGCGTGACGCCCGACACGCCGTACACGCGCGCGCGGACCGCGCCACCCGTCAGCGCGCCGAAGCCGGTCGCGTTGCCGAGCGCGGAACCGGCGATCGCGCCGATCCACAGCGCGACGCGCGGCACCTTCGCGGCGACATAACGCAGGCCGACCGCGTCGCGGGCGACGAGCGCGAGATAGCTGAGCGCCGTCGCGGCCAGCGACGCGCCCCATTCCGCGGCGGACATGTGGCGCAACTGGCGGATCACCGACCGGTAGTCGACGGATTCCGACAGGTGCTGGAACACGACGATCAGCAGCAGGCCGATGCCGAACGCGAGCAGCGGCGACAGCACGCGCTCGTTGCGAACCAGCGCCGAGACACGGGCGATCGCCGCCGCGGCACGGCCCGGCGACCCAGGGTGGCGGGAAGACATAGGTTATTCAGTGGTGGTGCATTGCGAGTCGCGGCGCGGGATGGCCCGGCGGCGACATATCTGGTTGTTCTGCGTGGGCGGTCGGCCGAAAGTGAAGGCAGGGAGCGCCTGAATCAGAACTTACAAGTATACGGGGCTTATATTACAAAATCTTTCAGACTCGCATTGTGCGGTTTTGTGGCACGCGGGGCGCGTTAACATCGCATCAAAATCGTGCGGCCGAAAAACACAAGGTGCGCATCATACCGGGAACCGGAACGGTTTTTTCATCTGATGAATGACTTGTGATGCATTTGGGAGAAATCTGCCGGACCGGTCCGCACGGTCGAGGACAAACGGTACGTCCGTAGCGGTGTTTGGTAATGGGGGACGGTCGGGTCAAGGAGGATGCAGTTCGTATCCGTAAAGGGTCCGAGCTCCCTCTCCAATCCGCGTCATCGAAGCCGTGTCGTTACCTGGAAGCAGAACGACAGGATCGACTGCGCCGCGCCGTGCCTCACTTCGCCCGCTCATGCTCCCCCAACCCGATCGCCTTGTAGTCGTAAGTCGGATAGAACTCCGTCCGATATGCACCCCACGCCGTATCCTCGAGCACGCGATTGACCTCGCGCAGCCGTGACGCCGGCAATCGCAGCACGACGATCTGCCCGATCCCCATCGTCACGGTCCAGCTCACCACCTCGACACCCGGCGGCGGAAAAGCCTTGTAGAACCCCTGCTTCGCGAGCTGCGCATTCAGCTCGGCGAGCGGGCGCGACTGGTCGTGCTTCAGGAAGACGGTCAGCAATACCGCGTTGTCGGGCGTCGCGGTGGCCGTGTCGGCAGGCACGGTCGACGTTTGGCCGACGGCTGGTGCGCCGCAGGTCGCGGCGGCCGCCAGCACGGCGGCGATCGCAAGGGTTCGAATCGGGAAATGCGGGAATGCCGGCATGACGAGACTCCGTGGTTTCGTGGGTGGAGCCGTCATCATGCACCGTCGCGCGAATCATCCGCGTCGCGGTCGTGAACCCCGGCCCGTACAGCACCGGCTTCAACGACCGGATGATGGAAACGATACGGCGCTGGCACGATCCGGCCGTCCACACCGTGACGCCCGAGCGCCTGACGTTCCCGCTCGAACAGCACGACCCGGAGGAAATGATCGCGAAGATGGTCGACGTGATCGAAAGCGACGGCGGCGCATTCCGCAACCTGCTGCCGCAGTCGTCGGAAGCGTTCGTGCGCGCCGAACAGGCGCGCGCGTGGGATCGGCAGCAGTGACGCAAGCTGTTGGCGGCCGACGAGTCACACCGCGTCCGTCATCGACCGCCATCCCGGCAGCCCGGACCGCCGCCGGCTGGCCGGCCACCGTGCCGGGACAGCCAGCCGGCACGGTCGCGTCAAGCCCCCCGCCTGCGTTCAATACACGTCCCGCATATAGCGCCGCGCCTTCGCGAGCCGCGCGACGTAGTCGTTCGCGTCGTCGTCCGACATTCCGCCGTGCTCGGCCACGACCGCCTTCAGCGCCGTATCGACATCCTTCGCCATCCGCGACGCGTCGCCGCACACGTAGAAGTGCGCGCCTTCCTCCAGCCATGCGAACAGCTCGGCGCCCTGCTCGCGCATCCGGTCCTGCACGTAGATCTTGTCGGCCTGGTCGCGCGAGAACGCGAGATCGAGCCGCGTCAGGAAGCCGCTGTCGTGCATCGCGCCCAGCTCGTCGCCGTAGTAGAAGTCGGTCTGCGCGTGCTGCTCGCCGAAGAACAGCCAGTTGCGCCCGCGCGCGCCGCGCGCCTGCCGCTCGTGCAGGAAGCCGCGGAACGGCGCGACGCCGGTGCCCGGGCCGACCATCACGATCGGTACGTCGCCGTTCGCCGGCGGCCGGAAATGCGCGGACTTCTGCACGAACACGGGCACGCGGCCGTCGTCCGCGCGATCGGCGAGGAACGTCGACGCGACGCCTTTGCGCGCGCGCCGGCCGTTGTGATAACGCACGGCCGACACGGTCAGGTGGATCTCGCCCCGGTGCGCGCTCGGGCTCGACGCGATCGAATAAAGGCGCGGCTGCAGCCGCTTCAGCATCCCGACCAGCTCCGTGCCCGACAGCTCGACCGGAAACTCGTGCAGCACGTCCGCAAGCTGTTGCCCCCACAACCATTGCTTCAGGTCGCCCTTGCGGTCGTCGCCGAGCAGCGATTTCAGCGCGCCGTTCGCGCTGCGCGATGCGATGAACGCGAGCGTGTCCGGATGCGGGCGCGTGATGTCGAAGTGGCGCGCGAGCGCATCGCCGAGCCGCACGTCGCCGACGCCCGCCACCGACACGGGCGCGTCGGCCTTCAGCGCGGTGACGGACAGCAACTCGTCGACCAGCTCCGGGCAGTTGGTCGGCCACACGCCGAGCGCGTCGCCGGTTTCGTATTCGAGGTTCGCGCCTTCGGTCGACAGCGACACATAGCGCGTGTCCTTCGCGGCGCCCGGGCGGTTGAGCCGCAGGTTCGCGACGAGCTTCGACGGCGCCGGATGCGCCTTCGACGGCAGCAGCCCCGACGGGCTCATCCCGCCGGACGGCACCGCGTGCAACGCGGCATCGGCCTCCTTGATCCGCGCGACGACGCGTTCGAGCCACTGGTCGGCGTCGTGCTGGAATTCGACGTCGCAATCGACGCGCGCGCACAGCCGCGCCGCGCCGAGTTCCGCGAGCCGCGCGTCGAGCCGGCGGCCGTGGCCGCAGAACTGGTCGTAGTTGCGATCGCCGAACGCGAGCACCGCGAAGTGCACGCCGTCGAGGCGCGCGGCACTGCCGGCCTGCAGCGCGTCCCAGAATTCGCTGCCGTTGTCGGGCGCATCGCCGTCGCCGAACGTGCTCGTCATCAGCAGCACGTATTGCGCGCCCGCGAGCGACGCGACCGGATAGTCGGACATGCACGCGGTGCGGATCTCGAAGCCCGCGTTCATCAGCTGCGTCGCGTAATCCTCGGTCAGCGATTCGATGTTGCCGGTCTGCGATGCCCACAGCAGCACGACCTTCGGGCGCGTGCGCACGATCCGCACGCCGCCGGTTGCAGCGGCATCGGCCGGCAGCGCAGGTGCCGCTGCAACCGGAGAACTCGCGGGCAGCGAACGGCTGAACAGGCCCGCGAGCATCCCGTCGAGCCAGAACCGCACCGGTGGCGTGAGCGGCGCGCCGGCCGGCAGCACGGGCACGCCGCCCTCGCGGCGGCCGGCGCTCGCCTTCAGCCCGCTGACGAGGCCGGCCACATACAGCCGCTCGGTGTCGGTCAGCGGCGGCGGCTCGAGGTCGGTCACGCCGAGCGCGGCCGCGAAAGTGTCGATGTCTGCCATGTCGGATTCCTGTGAAGCAGCGGCCTGCACCATCTCCGAAGCGGGCCGTGCTTCGTCGGCACACGCATCGGGTTGCGCCGTCTCGTCGTCGGCGGACGCGAACGCGTCGGTCTCGACGCGCCGCAGCGCGACCGCGCAATATTTCAGTTCGGGTTGCTGCGATTCGGCATCGATCGCGTCGTTCGTCACCGCGTTGATGCACAGGTCGTCGCCGTACACGTCGTTCCAGTGCATCGGCGCGAAGCAGTTGCCGCGCCGCACGCGCTCGGTCACGATGGCCGGCAGCACCGCGCGGCCGCGCGCCGAGCGGATCTCGACGCTGTCCTTCGCGGCAATGCCGAGCGCGCTCGCATCGTCCGGGTGAAGCTCGACAAACGGGCGCGGGTTCAGCTTGTTCAGCATCGCGACCTTGCCCGTCTTCGTCATCGTGTGCCATTGATGCTGCAGCCGCCCGGTGTTCAGCACGATCGGGAACGTGTCGTCGGGCAGTTCGGCCGGATCGACGTGCGGCCGCGCGAAAAAGCGCGCCTTGCCCGACGGCGTCGGGAACGCGAGATGTGGCGCAGCGCTCCCGTCGGCCGCCTTGCGCAGCGTCTGGCTCACGCCGTCGTTCAGGTAGCGGATCGGGTGCCGCTCGCGCGCGGTGCCCGGCGCGACCGGCCACTGCACCGGGCCGTCGCGCAGCGCCGCGTGGCTCGCGCCGCGCAGGTCGTAGCCCGTCGCCGGATTCGAGAAACGGACGATCTCGTCGAACACGTCGGCCGCCGACGCGTAGTCGAACGCATCGCCAAAGCCCATCGCGCGCGCGACTTCCGCGACGATGCGCCAGTCGGGCAGCGCGTCGCCGGGCGGCGCGACCGCGGCGCGCATCAGCGTCATGTTGCGTTCGGAGTTGATCATCACGCCGTCGCCCTCGGCCCACAGCGCGCCGGGCAGCAGGATGTCCGCGTAGCGGTTGGTCTCGGTGTCGAGGAACGCGTCCTGCGCGATCACGAGCTCCGCGGCCTGCAGCCCGGCGATCACGTTCTGCCGGTTCGGCACGGTCGCGACCGGGTTCGTGCAGACGATCCAGCACGCCTTGATGTCGCCGGCCGCCATCCGCGCGAACAGATCGACCGTCCCTTGCCCCGTCTCCTTGCGCAGCGTGCCGGCCGGCACGCGCCACAGGTTCTCGACGTAGCGCCGGTCGTCGTCGGACAGCACCGAGCGCTGGCCCGGCAGGCCGGCGCCCATGTAGCCCATCTCGCGCCCGCCCATCGCGTTCGGCTGCCCCGTCAGCGAGAACGGCCCGCTGCCGGGGCGGCAGATGCGGCCGGTCGCGAGATGCAGGTTGCAGATCGCGTTGGTGTTCCACACGCCGTGCGTGCTCTGGTTGAGCCCCATCGTCCAGCAGCTCATCCACTCCGGCGCATCGCCGATCCATTGCGCGGCCGTGCGCAGGTCGGCTTCCGCGAGCCCGGTGATTTCCGCGACGCGCTCGGGCGTGTAGTCGGCGAGGAACGCGGGCATCGCGTCCCAGCCTTCGGTGTATGCGTCGATGAACGCGGCGTCGGTGCGGCCGTTCGCGTGCAGCAGGTGCAGCAGCCCGTTCGTCAGCGCGAGATCCGTGCCGGGCCGGATCTGCAGGAACAGGTCGGCCTTGTCGGCCGTGCCGGTGCGGCGCGGATCGACGACGATCAGCTTCGCGCCAGCCTTCACGCGATCCATCATCCGCAGGAACAGGATCGGATGGCAGTCGGCCATGTTCGCGCCGATCACGAAGAACAGGTTCGCGCGATCGAAGTCCTGGTACGACCCGGGCGGGCCGTCCGCGCCGAGCGACTGCTTGTAGCCGGTGCTCGCGCTCGCCATGCAGAGGCGCGAGTTCGATTCGATGTTGTTGGTGCCGACGAAGCCCTTCGCGAGCTTGTTGACGAGGTATTGCGCCTCGATCGACATCTGCCCCGACACATAGAACGACAGCGCGTCGGGGCCGTACGTATCGAGCACCGCGCGCAGGCGGCGCGCGGTCTCGGCGATCGCGTCGCGCGCCGGCAGCGGCACGAGGTCGTCCTCGCGCGCACGGCGCACGAACGCGCGGTCGAGCCGCCCGGAGCGGCGCAGCGCGACGTGCGCCGACGAACCCTTCGTGCACAGCCGCCCGAAGTTGGTCGGATGGTCGGAGTCGCCGGACACCTTGACGACTTCGCCATCCTCGACGTGCAGCACCATCCCGCAGCCGACGCCGCAGTATGGGCACGCGCTCTTGACGGGGGTGGCGGTCATGCGCGCTCCGGGGCGGTCAGGCCGCGACCCACACGATGCCGTCCTCGACCCGCGACGGATACGCGCTCACCGACTGCTCGGGCGCTTCGAGGCATTCGCCGGTGCGCAGGTCGAAATGCTGCTTGTACAGCGGCGACGCGACGACGACGCGCTCGCCGAGGCTGCCGATCAGCCCGCGCGACATCACGGCCGCCTGCGACACGGGATCGACGTTGTCGATCGCGAACACGCCGCCGTCGGCGTGCGCGACGTGAAACACCGCGACCTGCTCGCCGTTGACGAGTGCGCACACGCCGGTGTTCGGCACGATGTCGTCGAGCGGGCACACGCGGGTCCAGGACAGCGGAAGACGATCGTTCATGATGGGCTCCTTGGAAAAGACGCTGGTGTCGGTCAGGGTCAGACGGTTGCGGATTCGGTCACGGCCTGCGTCGCGCTTGCGGCGACGACGGGAATCGTCACGGGCTTGCCGCGCACGCGCTCGTCGGGCGTCGCGGGGCGAATCTGGCCGCGCGTCTCGACGAACGCGATGTTCGCGTCCGGCGCATCGCTGTTCACGAAGTGGCGGAAGCGCTTGCGCGTGTCGGGATCGGTGACGGCCTTCTTCCATTCGCACTCGTAGGTGTCGACCACGTGCTGCATGTCGGCTTCGAGTTCGGCCGCGATCCCGAGCTTGTCGTGCACGACGACGTCGGCCAGGTAGTCGAGCCCGCCTTCGAGGTTGTCGCGCCACACGCTCGTGCGTTGCAGGCGGTCGGCCGTGCGCACGTAGAACATCAGGAAGCGGTCGATGTAGCGCATCAGCGTGGCGCGATCGAGGTCGGACGCGAGCAGTTCCGCGTGGCGCGGCTTCATACCGCCGTTGCCGCACACGTACAGGTTCCAGCCCTTCTCGGTCGCGATGATCCCGACGTCCTTGCCCTGCGCTTCCGCGCACTCGCGCGTGCAGCCCGACACGCCGAACTTGATCTTGTGCGGCGCGCGCAGGCCCTTGTAGCGGTTCTCGAGTTCGATCGCGAGGCCGACCGAATCGTCGACGCCATAGCGGCACCACGTCGAGCCGACGCACGACTTCACGGTGCGCAGCGCCTTGCCGTACGCATGCCCCGATTCGAAGCCGGCCGCGATCAGCTCTTCCCAGATCGACGGCAACTGCTCGACGCGCGCGCCGAACAGGTCGACGCGCTGGCCGCCGGTGATCTTCGTATAGAGCCCGTACTTCTGCGCGACCTGGCCGACCGCGATCAGCCCTTCCGGCGTGACCTCGCCGCCCGGCATGCGCGGCACGACCGAATACGTGCCGTCGCGCTGGATGTTCGCGAGGTAGTAGTCGTTCGAATCCTGCAGCCCCGCATGCTCCTTCTTCAGCACGAACTCGTTGAAGCATGACGCGAGAATGCCCGCGACCGCCGGCTTGCACACGTCGCAGCCGAGCCCGCGGCCGTGCTTCGCGAGCAGTTCGTCGAAGGTCGTGATGCCTTCGACGCGGACCAGGTGGAACAGCTCCTGGCGCGAATGCGGGAAGTGCTCGCAGATATGGTTGTTGACCGCGAGGCCCTGCTTCTTCATCTCGGCCTTCATGATCTGCGTGACGAGCGGCACGCAGCCGCCGCACGACGTGCCGGCGCCCGTGCACGACTTCAGCGCGCCGAGGCTGGTCGCGCCGTCGGCGACCGCCGTGCAGATCTGCGACTTCGACACGTTGTTGCACGAGCAGATCTGGGCGCCGTCCGGCAGCGCGTCGACGCCGATCGCCGGCTTCGCCGCGCCGTCCGACGACGGCAGGATCAGGAATTCGGGCGACTCGGGCAGCTCGATGCGGTTCAGCATCATCTGCAGCAGCGTGCCGTATTCCGCCGCGTCGCCGACCATCACCGCGCCGTGCAGGAACTTGCCGCAGTCGGACACCACGAGCTTCTTGTAGACCTGCCGGCGCTCGTCCGCGTACTGGTAGGTGCGGCTGCCGGCCGTCGTGCCGTGCGCGTCGCCGATGCTCGCGACGTCGACGCCCATCAGCTTCAGCTTCGTGCTCATGTCGGCGCCCGCGAACGCGGGTGCCTCGTTCGTGTCGCTGCCCAGCTGCTTCGCGACCACGCGCGCCATGTCGTAGCCGGGCGCGACGAGGCCGTACACCATGCCGTTCCACGCCGCGCATTCGCCGATCGCGTAGATGTCGGCGTCGCTCGTGCGGCAAGCGTCGTCGATCGCGACGCCGCCGCGCGGGCCGATGTCGAGCCCGCATGCCCGCGCCAGCTCGTCGCGCGCGCGGATGCCGGCCGAGAACACGATCATGTCGGCATCGAGATGCGTGCCGTCGGCGAACGCCATCCGGTGCGTGCCTTCCTCGCCATCGACGATCTCGAGCGTGTTCTTGCCCGTATGCACGGTCACGCCGAGCGCCTCGATCTTCGCGCGCAGCATCCGGCCGCCGCCGTCGTCGACCTGTACGGCCATCAGGCGCGGCGCGAATTCGACGACGTGCGTGTCGAGCCCCATGTCACGCAGCGCCTTCGCGCATTCGAGGCCGAGCAGCCCGCCGCCGACCACGACGCCGCGCTTCGCGTGCGTGCCGCACGCCTGCATCGCTTCGAGATCCTCGATCGTCCGGTACACGAAGCAGCCCGCGCGATCATGCCCCGGCATCGGCGGCACGAACGGGCGCGAGCCCGTCGCGAGCACCAGCTTGTCGTACGCGAGCGTTTCGCCCGACGCGAGCGTGACCGTATGCGCGGCGCGGTCGATCGATGCGACGCGCGCATTCAGGCGCAGGTCGAATTGAGGATGACGCTCGAAGAAGCCGGGTTCGACGAGCGACAGGTCGTCCGCCGACTTGCCCGCGAAGAATTCGGACAGGTGCACGCGATCGTAGGCCGGACGCGGCTCCTCGCCGAGCACGGTGGCCTGCAGCGCGTCCGTCGTGCCCGCTTCCGCCGCGACGCATTCGAGCAGCTTGTGGCCGACCATGCCGTGGCCGATGACGATGAGTTTCATGATGACGGTTCCTTCGGTCGATCAGTTCGCGGCGCTGCCCGCGGCCAGCGCGCGGTCGCGCAGCTCGGCCTCGCGTGCCTTGTGTTCTTCGGTGAAGCGCACGGCCATCGCGCACAGCGCGGTCGCGGTGACGGCCAGGCCCAGCAGGCTCAGCGTGTGCTGCACGTCGCCGACGCCCTTCAGCAGGAAGCTCGCGGCGACCGCGCCGACGTTGCCGCCCGCGCCGACGATCCCCGCGACGCCGCCGAGCGCCTTGCGGTCGATGAACGGCACCAGCGCGTAGGTCGCGCCGCAGGCCATGTGCGTGAACAGGCCGAAGGCCAGCATCGCGACGAGTGCGATGCCGACGCTTTGCGCATGCGAGAACCAGATCAGCCCGAGCCCTTCGCCGACGATCAGCGCGCACAGCAGCGCCGCGCGGACGTCGAGGCTGCGCCGCGCGGCGATCTTGTCGGACAGCCACCCGCCGAGCGCGCGGGCGAACAGCGCGAGCAGCCCGAACATGCCGACCGCGAAGCCCGCGTCCTTCAGCGACAGGCTGAAGTGATCGACGTAGTACAGCGCGGCGATGTTGTGGATGAACACCTCGACGCCGAAGCACGCGCCGTACGTGACGAACAGCATCCACACGCGATAGTTGCCGCACGCGGCGACGAAGCTCGCCCAGCCGCCCTTCTTGCCGCTGTCGATCGTCACGCCTTCCTTGCGCAGTGCGACGAAATCGCCTTGCGGGCAATCCTGCGTGAAGCGCCAGTACGCCCAGGCCATCACGAGCATCGCGACGCCCGGCACGACCAGCGCGATGCGCCACGACGAGCTTTCGCCGAAGCCGAGCATCAGGCCGGCGGCGACCAGCAGCGGCATCAGCGCCTGCGTCGCGCCCGCACCCGCATTGCCCCAGCCGGCCGTCGTCGCGTTCGCGGTGCCGACCACGTTCGGCGCGAACATCACCGACGTGTGGTACTGCGTGATCACGAAGCCCGCGCCGATCGCGCCGATGCCGAGCCGGCAGATCAGGAACGTCAGGTAGTCATGCGCGAACGGCACGGCGAACACGGGAATCGCGCCGAGCAGCAGCAGGCCGGCATACACGCGGCGCGGGCCGAAGCGGTCGCACAGCGGGCCGACGAGCAGGCGCACGGCGATCGTCGCGGCCACCGCGGCGATGTTGATGTTGGCGACCTGTGCCGCCGTCAGATGAAATTCGCGTGCGATGAGCGGCATCAGCGGCGCGCATGCGAACCACGCGAAGAAGCATACGAAAAACGCCATCCACGTCAGGTGGAACGCGCGCATCGGCGCGGTGCGGAGGCTGAAGAGATCGATACGGGTAGCTTTGTCGGTCATGTCATCCGCCAAACGAAAAACGGCGTCCTGCGCACCCGGTCTCGTCGAGACCCGATGCGTAGGACGCCGTTGCCCATGAAGCCCGTTGCCGGGCGCGTATGTATTCGGTACTGCGGACGAATCGCCATTGACCCGTCCGAACCAGCTTACGCAAACGCCGTGCCATGTCGGCCCGAATCGCGCCGGCATCCCCGCCGCGCAAGGCTCGCCGGCCAGCGTGCGCCGCGCTCCGGCACGCGGCGCACGATGCGTCGTGAAGCAGCAAAGCACAGATGTGGTGCACTGCAGCACTGTCGCCGTGCGACATCGCGGTGCGCGCTGACGGGGCACGATGCACGCCGGCGCGGCATCGCGTCTCTCCGCGCGCTGCGTGCGCATTCATGCACGCGGCCGTCGCGCCGCGCTCCCGCCGCGCATCGCGCCGGTTGGCCCGGATATTGCTGAAGTTCATGCATCACACCGGCAACGGCGCCGGTGGGCAGTTCCCGCAAAACCATGCCCGTCGATCACGGCGGGCCCGTCAGGACAACGGCGTCCCTCCCGTGCGCGGCACGGCCGGATGCCGGTATGTTTCTACCGCCCGCCGCCGCCGCGCAGACAACGCGCTATCGACGGCCGCACGCACGCGGCACTGGAACACGACATGACGACAGGCAAAGTCACCTTGCTGGGCGCCGGCCCCGGCGACCTCGATCTCCTCACGCTGAAGGCCGTCAAAGCACTGGCCGCCGCCGACGTGCTGCTGCTCGACGATCTCGTCGCGCCCGGCATCGCCGAACTCGCACCGCAGGCGCGCGTGATCCGCGTCGGCAAGCGCGGCGGCTGCCGCTCCACGCCGCAGGCGTTCATCGAGCGGCTGATGCGCCGCTACGCGCTGCGCGGCGCGCACGTGGTGCGCGTGAAGGGCGGCGACGCGCTGCTGTTCGGGCGCGCCGGCGAAGAACTCGCGACGCTGCGCGCCGCCGCGATTCCCGTGGAGATCGTCAACGGCATCTCGTCGGGATTCGCGGCCGCCGCGAGCCTCGGCATCTCGCTCACGCACCGCGAGCACTGCCAGGGCGTCACGTTCGTCACCGCGCACCGCCAGGATCACGGCGAACCCGACTGGTCGCGGCTCGCGGCGACCGGCACCACGCTCGCGATCTACATGGGGATGAGCCGCGTCGACAGCATTGCGGCGGGCCTGCTCGCCGCGTTGCCGGCGTCGACGCCGGCCGCGGCCGTGCAATGGGCCGGCACGCCCGACGAGCGCCGCTGGACCGGCACGCTCGGCGGCCTTGCGCGCGGCATCGACGAAGCGCGGCTCGGCAGCCCCGCCGTGATCCTCGTCGGCGGCGCGATCGGCGAGGCGGCCGTGCAGCACGAGGATGCCGCGCTGGCCCGGGCTGCGTAGCATGCGCTGCATCGCGCGGCGCCGGCCGCCCACCTCTTCCGAATCCATTGGCCGCGTTCGCGCCGGCCGCCGGTCGCGCACGCGCGGTATCGGAACCGCGTCCCGACTCGGCCGTCACATGCCGTTAGCGCGTCGCGCCGACCTTCCGCCGCTGCCGCTCGCCTCATGAGTTCGTCCGCCCTGCCCACCCGCCTGCGCGTGCTGCTCGTCACCGACACCGACAAGCCGATCGGCGAGCTCGGCGACGCGCTCGCGCGCCTCGGCTACGAGATGCTGAACGACGTCGCGACGCCCGCGCGCCTGCCGGCGGCCGTCGAGGAGCAGCGCCCCGACGTCGTGATCATCGATACCGATTCGCCGTCGCGCGACACGCTCGAGCAGCTCGCGGTGATGAACGCGACCGCGCCGCGTCCCGTGCTGATGTTCAGCCACGACGGCGACCAGGCGCTGATCCGCGCGGCGGTCGGCGCGGGCGTCAGCGCGTATCTCGTCGAAGGATTGTCGGCCGAGCGCCTCGCGCCGATTCTCGAAGTCGCGCTCGCGCGCTTCTCGCACGACGATGCGCTGCGCCGCCGGCTCGCCGACGTCGAGCGCGAACTCGCGGAGCGCAAGCTGATCGACCGCGCGAAACGCGTGCTGATGGACCAGCGCAGGCTGTCCGAGCACGATGCGTATGCGGCGCTGCGCAAGCGCGCGATGGATCAGGGCCTGCGCATCGTCGACGTCGCGCGGCAATTGCTCGACGCGTCACCCCAGCCATGACCGCCATGAATACTTCGCCTCCCGCCGCGCCGGAACGCGCGCATCTTCGCCTCGGGTTCGTCGCGCTGAGCGACGCGGCCCCGCTGATCGTCGCGCAGCGCCTGAACCTCGGTGCGCCGCACGGCCTGACGCTCGAACTGAACCGCCAGCCGTCGTGGGCCGCCGTGCGCGACAAGCTGCTGAGCGGCGAGCTCGACGCCGCGCATGCGCTGTACGGGCTCGTCTGCGGGTTGCAGCTCGGCATCGGCGGCCCGCAGGCGGACATGGCCGCGCTGATGGTGCTGAACCGCAACGGCCAGGCCATCTCGTTCTCGCGCGGCCTCGCCGACGCGTACCGCGAGAGCGGCAGCGTGCGCGACGCGCTCGCGACGCTCGGCCGCAAGCCGCTGCTCGCGCAGACGTTCCCGACCGGCACGCACGCGATGTGGCTGAACCACTGGCTCGCATCGCACGGCGTCGATCCGCTGCGCGACGTGCGCAGCGTCGTGATCCCGCCGCCCGAGATGGTCGCCGCGCTCGCGAACGGCGAGCTCGACGGCTTCTGCGCGGGCGAGCCGTGGCATGCGGTCGCCGAAGCGTGCCAGGCCGGCCGCACCGTCGCCGTCACGAGCGAGATCTGGCCCGATCATCCGGAGAAGGTGCTCGCGGCCCGGCGCGACTTCGTCTCGCTGTATCCGGCCACCGCACGCGCGCTGATCCGTACGCTCGTCGATGCCTGCGCGTGGCTCGACAGCGCCGCGCACCGGGTCGAGGCGGCCGACTGGCTCGCGTCGCCCGACGCGATCGGCGTGCCGGCCCGGCTGATCGCGCCACGCCTGCTCGGCGACTACGGCGCGGGGCCGTTCGCGGAGCCGCCGCTGCCGATCCGCTTCCACGACGGCGGCGCCGTGAACCGGCCCGATCCGCTCGACGGCCGGTGGTTCCTGGCCCAATACCGGCGCTGGGGCATGCTCGACGGTTCGCACGACGACGCGGGGATCGCCGCGGCGATCGCGCAGACCGCGTTGTATGATGCTGCGGTCGCCGAAGGCGGCGCAGCGGGCCAGTCGCGCGCGTGATGCGCGCCATGTGACGCAGTTGGCGCGCGCCGGAGCCGCGCCACGCCGATCCGGGCCACCCGGCGGCTTCCGGCATGCGCCGCACGGACGACACCGCATTGCCACTCCGTCCCCGATCCGAATCGATGCCGAAACGAACGCGCGCGCCGCTCGACGTGCTGCTCACCGAAATCCGCGCGTGCCGCGCATGCGAAGCCGAGCTCCCGCTCGGCCCGCGCCCGGTCGTGCGCGCGCATCGCGACGCGCGGATCCTGATCGTCGGGCAGGCGCCGGGCGCGCGTGTCCATGCAAGCGGCATCCCGTGGGACGACGCGAGCGGCAAGCGGCTGCGCAGCTGGCTCGACGTCGATGCCGATACCTTCTACGACGAGACGCGCTTCGCGATCGTGCCGATGGGTTTCTGCTACCCGGGCCGCGGCGCGAGCGGCGACAACCCGCCGCGCCCCGAATGCGCGCAACTGTGGATCGACCGGCTGGTTGCCGAGTTGCCGTCGGTCCGGCTGACGCTGCTGATCGGCCAGTACGCGCAGCGGCATTTCCTGCGCGAGTCGCGCAAGGCAACGCTGACCGACACCGTGCACGCATGGCGCGACTACGGCCCCGACGTGCTGCCGCTGCCGCATCCGTCTCCGCGCAACCAGGCGTGGTTCAAGCACCACCCGTGGTTCGATGCCGAAATCGTGCCCGAGCTGCGCCGCCGCGCCGCACCGCTGGTTGCGGGTTGATCGCCCGGCCCAGCACATCCGCGCCCATCCCCGCCGCGCCCGGTTCGCTGTACCATCGCGGCTCAACCGCGTCACGAACCGCAGAATCCTTCATGCCATCCACCGCCCCGCCGCGCCTGTACGGGATGCCCGAACGCAGCGACCGGCTCGATTTCTACATCCGCGACCAGGCGTCGCGCCAGGCGATCACCGAGCCGCACCGGCACGCGTATTTCCAGATCCAGTTCAACCTCGGCGGCGACACCGAGCAGCGGATCGGCGGCGTCACGCGGCCGTTTCCGCGCGGCGCGCTCGCGTTCGTGCTGCCGCATCGCGAGCACCTGATCCCGCATCCGGAAGGCGCGCACTTCATCGTCATCAACTTCAGCCAGGCGTTCCTGCGCGCCGACCTCGACGTCGATCCGCTCGATCTCGAGGACGTGCCCGCGCACCGCTTTCCCGAGCTGACGCCGTTCCGATTCCAGGAGCATCTCGACTTCATCCTGACCGGCGACACGTACGACGAAGCGCGCCGCCTCGCGCTGTGCATGCTCGACACCGATCGCGTGCGCACCTTCGGCTCGACCACGCTGCTGCGCGGCTACCTGCTGCAACTGATCGGCCTCGTCTGCACGCAGTACGCGGGCGCGCTCGACAAGCTCGCGCAGCGCGGCGCCCAGCGCGCGGGCCAGCGCGATGCGCTCGCGCGCGTGCTGCGGCACGTGCGTGCGAACCTGACCCGCGAGGACCTGACGCTCGCCGCGACCGCCGAGGCCGCATTCCTGTCGCCGAACTACCTCGCGCACCTGGTCCGCAAGGAAACCGGCAGCACCTTCACCGATCTCGTGACCGAGCGCCGGATCGCGCTCGCGCAATCGCTGCTGGCCCACACGAGCCGGCGCATCGCGGACATCGCGCGCTCGGTCGGCTTCCGCGACGAAGGGTATTTCGCGCGGCGCTTCCGCGCGCGGGTCGGTGTGTCGCCGAAGGCGTACCGCGACGCAAACGCCGCGTTGCCGGACGGCGACGACGCACCCGCCGCCGACGACGCGTAGTTTTGTCCCGGTAAAACGCAGTTGCGTCGCATCCGGCCGCACGCGCGTCGGGTATCGTTGCACGCATGCCGGCCCGTGCGCCGCACGGGTGCCGGCATCCGTCTACCCACCGAACGAGGCCATCCGATGTCCGCCTATGTCATCGACGCTTCCGAGCGTCCTTCCGTCGAAGTCGAACAGTCGTCCGCGCGCTTTCCGGTGCGCCGCGTGTTCTGCGTCGGCCGCAACTACGCCGACCACGCACGCGAAATGGGCGCCGATCCCGACCGCGAGCCGCCGTTCTTCTTCACGAAGCCGGCCGACGCGATCGTCCCGGCAAGCGGCACCGTCCCGTATCCGCCGCTGACGAGCGACCTCCATCACGAAATCGAGCTGGTCGTCGCGATCGGCAAGGACGGCCGGTCGATCGACCCGGCCGACGCGCTGTCGCACGTGTGGGGCTATGGCGTCGGCGTCGACCTCACACGCCGCGACCTGCAGGCCGAAGCGAAGAAGCTGAGCCGTCCGTGGGACTGGGCGAAGGGCTTCGACGCGTCGGGCCCCGTGACCGCGCTGCGCGCGGCGACGGCCACCGGCCACCCGGCCGCCGGCCGCATCTGGCTCGCGGTCAACGGCGAAACGCGCCAGCAAGGCGATCTGGCCGACATGATCTGGGCCGTGCCCGACGTCATCGCGTACGTGTCGCGTTCGGTCGAACTGAAGGCCGGCGACCTGATCTTCACCGGCACGCCGGCCGGCGTCGGCGCGCTGCAGCCGGGCGACCGCGTGACGGGCGGCGTCGACGGCGTCGCGGCATTCGAGTTCGTCGTCGGCGCGAAGCCGTAACGGATCAAAGAGGCACGCACGCGGGCGGATGCTGCGCCCGCCGTGCGTTGCGCGTTGCGCGCTGCGGCTCTGGCCGGCCGCAACGGCATTCCGGTTGCTCAGTCGTAGCGGCGCAGGAATTTGTCGGCGACGGCCGGCGGATTCAGCGCTTTCGCCGATTCGTTTTCCAGTGCCTCGGCTGCGTCGTCGTCGCTGATCGACACGAACAGCGTGATGGCTTCCCTTGCTTCGCCCGTGCCGAACAGGCCGTCGCGATCGAGCAGCCGCAACGCCTCGATCATGTCGGCGTGGAGTTGCCGGGAGAACTCCGCGAACCTCGACCGGACAAACGTCGGGCTCAGCACTTCGTCGGCCAGCTTGCCGCAGATCACGTTGAACGGCGACGCTTCCGCCGCCGCGTACGCCCATTCGGAAAAGCCCCACACGTACCACGGATCCGGGTCCGCGACCGCCTGTTGCGCGCGGACCCGGCTCAGCCCTTCGACCGAATTGGCCGCCGGCACCACCGTCATCGCGCCGCTGTCCGTATAAAGCGCGAATGCGTAGAAATGCTCGTCCGGGTGCAACGCCCGCAGCGCCTTGAACGTCGCCCTCGCGGCGTCGGCAATTTCCCGCTGGAAATCAGAAAAGTCGATCATCGCATCCTCGCCCAGTCGCCCTTCGCGCGTCGGGGAATACGCCTCGCGGATGGTTCGTCGTCTCCCGGCGTTCGATGAATTGTCCGCCAATCGCGCGCGGCACGGTAGCGGGCCGCACCCGCGTTCACTGCGCGGCGTCACGCGCGTCGAACACGCGCAAGCAGACGGCGGCCGCCAGCGCAATCGCCGCCGATAGCAGCATCATCGCGAACGGCGCATAGCCCGCGTTGCCGGCGGTCAGCACCGCACCCGTCAGCGACGACAGCGCGGCGCCGCCGGCGATCGTCATCGCACCGGCCAGCCCCGACGCGCTGCCCGCCAGCTCCGGCCGCACCGACACGGCACCGGCATGCGCGCCGGGATTGGTCAGCCCATTGCCGATGCCGACCAGCACGCACGGCCCGAACCACGCGAGCGCGTGCATCGCGCCGCCGAACACCAGCGCGAGGCCGATCAACGGTCCCGCGCACGCGACGACACGACCGCACAGGATCGTCGTCGCCAGCGCGTAGTGGCGCGCGAAACGCGCGGCCAGAAAGCTGCCGCACACGAAACCGGCGGTGATCGTCCCCATGTAGAAACCGATCTCCGCCGGCGAGATGCCGAACAGCGTTTTCGCGGCGAGCGGCGCGCCGGCCAGGAACGCGTAGAACGAGCCCGTCGAAAACGCCATGCAAAGCGCATAGGCCCAGAAACGGCGGGCGCGGAGCAGCGCCGGATACGCGCGAAGCTGCCGCCCGAGACTCGACGACCGGTTCGTGTGCGTTTCGACGAGATCGAATGCGCACCAGCCGAACAGCGCGATGCCGGCCGCGCCGAGCAACCAGAAGCTCGCGCGCCAGCCCACCGTCTGATCGAGTACGCCGCCGAGCGTCGGGCCGAGCATCGGCGCGAACGCGGCCGCCATCGCCGCATAGCCGATCCGGCTCGCCGCGCGGCTGCCGCCGCCGGTGTCGCGGATCGTCGCCATCGACACCGGATAGACCGACGTGATCGCCGCCTGCATCAGCCGGCACGCGAGAAACACGCGGATATCGGTCGCCATTGCGCAGCCGAGCGAGCCGAGCGCGAACACGCCGACGCTCGTCAGCATGACCGGCCTTCGTCCGAACCGGTCCGACAGCGGCCCCATCACGAACTCGAGCGATGCCGCCACCGCCGCGTAACCACCGAGCGACAGCGCGACGAGCGCATAGTCGGCGCGCAGGTCGCGCGCGATTGCCGGCAGCGACGGCAGGAACAGGCTCAGCGGCAGCACCGAGAACGCGCACAGCAGGATCAGCGTCGCGTGTCGAGGCGACGCCGCAGCGGAATCGATCGGCAGGTTCGGTTGCAAGCGAATGCCCTCCGCGCACGCGCCGCAAGGCCGCGCGCAATGCAAAAAAGTTCTTAGCGGATTTCCGGGGAACGCGAGAAAGACCGTCCGCAGCCAGTTTCGGACACTCGACCTCGGCACATAGATCGCCGACAATCGTGGCGACTCATTTACGCAAGCTCCCATCGATGAAAGTATCCCGGGATTTCGGAATTGTTGTCCGACGGGCCGCGCTTGCGGCCAAGAACGTCGACCTGTCAACGGTCATGACCGAATTCAATCTTGCGAGATATTTTGACGAATCTGACAATCTGGTATCGCTTGGTCCTTTCTTCGGAGGCGATGCAGCCGACGAATGCATGAGATCTTTGGAAAAGCTTGGTCTCACGTATATCGAAGACTTTTTTATCTTCGAGGGGTTTGTGCCCGAATGGTGCTCGTTCGAGGTATTCTGAACGCGGCCACAGACGAGATGCGCCGGGTTTCGGCCAACATGCGACGTCCACCGCGAACCGCGGATTCAATCCATTGCATCGATGGGTTGAATCCGCAGGCGATACCGGACGAGGGCAGGCGGACGACGCCGGCCGCGTCAACGCCCTAACGCACGCGCACCGACACGAACTTCCGCGCGTTGTTGCGCTGGATCAGCAGCGCGATCACGCTGCCGTTCGCTTCGAGCGACTGCACGTCGTCCGGCGTCTCGAGCAGCGCGTCGTTGATCTCGAGCACGACATCGCCCGGCTGGATGCCCGCCCTCGCTGCCGGGCCGTGCACCGCGTCCACCATCATCCCGACCGCGAGCCCCGTCGAGCGGCGCTCGTCGTCGCTCAGCGCATGCATCGTCAGCCCCAGGCGATCGCCGCCTTCGCCCGTCCCCGTCGCCCCCGGCCGTGCAGCGGCCTTCGGCGCAACCATACCGACTGTCGTGCCCGCGCTGCCGGCCGCGTCGTCGGCGCCCGTGATCGTCAGCATCACCGGCGCACGCTTGCGAATCACCCGCAGCGACGCCTTCTCGCCGGGTGACAGCGCGGCGGCCAGGTCGTTCAGTTCGGCCGAGCGGCCGATCGCCTTGTCGCCCAGTTTCACGATCACGTCGCCGGGCCTCACGCCGGCCGCGGCGGCCGGCGAACCGGGCGCGACACCGTTGACGAGCGCGCCCGCCGGACGCGGCAGCCCAAACGCCGCGGCCAGCCCGATGCCGACATCCTGCACATCGACGCCGAACGCGTTGACTGACGGCGCACCCTGCGCCGGCGCCTGAGCCTGTTGCGCCTGCATCTGCGTCTGTAGCTGCGCCCGCACCTTTGCCGCGAACGCGATCGGGATCGCAAACGTCATGCTCGCGTAGCGGTCGGCGCCCGTATAAACCTGCACCGCGATGCCGATCACGTCGCCCGCGCGATTGAACACGGGGCCGCCCGAGTTGTCGGGATTCGGCGCGATATCGGTTTCGAAGAACGGAAACGTGCTGCCGTCGGGTAGCCGATGCGACGTCGCGCTGACGATGCCGGCCGTGACCGTGTTGCCCGACCCGTCCGGTGCGCCGATCGTCATCACCGGTTCGCCCGCACGTACCTTCGCCGAATCGCCGATGCGCACGAACGGCAGCTTCGTTGCGTTGACACGCAACACGGCGACGTCGCTTTGCGGATCGACGATCAGCACCGTCGCCTTGAATTCGCGGCGGTCGGTGAGCCGCACCGTCACGTCGGTCGCATCGTCGACCACGTGCGCGGACGTGAGGATCAGGCCGTCGGCACTGACGATGAATCCCGAGCCAGAGCCCGACACCGCGCGCAGTGCCGTGTCGGGCACCGGCGCCTGCGCGCCCTGCGCGGGCGCGGGCACGGGCGCCGGCGCGCCGCGCCGGATGAACGCGGCGAGCGGATCGTCGGGATCGAGGATCGCGAAGGACGGGCCGCCGGCCTGCTGGTCGGGCGCGGCGGTCATGATGGTCACGACCGCCGGGCCGTAGCGGTCGACGATCGCCGGAAAATCGACCGGCATCGCGTAAGGCGCGGCGGCCGGCCTTTCCTTCATGGCGGGCCGTGTAACGGGCGGTGCGACGGTCCCCGCAATGGCGGCTGGCGGCGGTAGCAAAAAACCGGCAAACACGCAGCCGATCAGCGCGGTGCGAAGCACGGCGCGAGCAAGCGTCTGGCGAACCACGGTGCACCTCCCCCGGCAGTCGCGGCGCCGCCTTGCGCGAGACGCGCAGGCACCCGACAAGCACCGGTACACGCATCCATTTATAGTCCAAGCGGCCTGTTGGAACATACGAATCGAAACCCGCATGCCGGGTGACGCGGCGGCCGCGAAGCCGCGACGGCGTTCGTTCCGAACAAAGTATGCGGTTCGTCAATCCGCACAAGTCCGGCGACCGTTCAATCCCCGCCGGCCCGCTCCGCGATCGCCGACAACGTCCGCAACATCGGCTCGAACGCATCGGCCGACGTATTGCCGAAGCCGAGCACGAGCCCGTTGGCCACCGACTCCGCATGAATCGAAAAACCCGACAGCGGAAACGGGCCGATGCCATGCGCGCGCGCCGCTTCGACGATCGCGCGGTCGCGGTAGCGCGCCGGCAGCCGCAGCGCGAGATGCAATCCGCACGGCCCGCCCTCGACCTGGTGCGGCACGCTCAGGCTGCCGTCGAGCGCGGCGAGCAGCAACCGCCGCCGGTCGCGATACAGCCGGCGCATCCGGCCGAGATGGCGGCCATACTCGCCTGTCTCGATGAAATCGGCCAGCGCGAGCTGCACATGGCGCGTCCCGCCGCGCAGCATCTCCGGCAGCACCGTCCGCACGGCGGCCAGCAGCGCCTCGGGCAGCACCAGAAAGCCGATCCGCAGCGCCGGAAACATCGTCTTGCTGAACGAGCCGAGATAGACCACGGGCGAATCGGGCGCGAGCCCGTGCATCGCACCGATCGGCTCGCCGGTGTGACGGAATTCGCTGTCGTAATCGTCCTCGATGATCCACGCACGATGCCGGCGCGCGGCATCGATCAGCGCGAGCCGCCGCGAGATCGACAGCACGGCGCCGGTCGGGAACTGGTTCGACGGCGTCGTATAGACGAGGCGCGGCGTCCGCTCGCGCCAGTCGTCCTCTTCCGCGCGCAGCCCTTCGGTGTCGACCGGCATCGGCACGACATCGAGGTCGGCCGCCTGCATCGCGGTGCGCGCGCCGCGATAGCCGGGCTCCTCGACCCACACCGTCTCGCCCGGGTTCGTCAGCAACTGCGCGCACAGCGCAATCGCGCCCTGCGCGCCTTCGGTGATCACGATCTGCTCGGGATCGCAGCGCACGCCGCGCGTCACGGCCAGGTGCCGCGCGATCGATTCGCGCAGCGCGGGTTCGCCGAGCGGATCGCCATAGGCGAGCAGGTCGCGGGCGGCACGGCGCAGCGCGCGGTCGATCGCGTGCCGCCACGCATCCACCGGGAAATGCGACAGCGCGGGAACGCCCGGCCGGAAGCCCTCCGATTCGCCGCTGCCGACGAGGCTCGGGCGAATCCGGCCGAGCCGCTGCGCGACGGCCGGCGGCGCGGCACGCCGGTGCGGCGGCGCCGGCCGCGACAGCCCGACGACGCGCGTGCCGCGGCGGTCGGACTGCAGGAAGCCTTCGGCGACGAGCTGCTCGTAGACGGCGGCCGTCGTGTTGCGCGACACGCCGAGCGTCTCGGCCAGCGCGCGCGTGCCGGGCAGCCGCGTGCCGGCGGGCATCGCGCCGCCGAGAATCGCGTCGCGCACGCGGCGCAGCAACTGGCGCTGCAGCGAGGGCGCGCCCGGCGTGCGCGCCAGCGGCGCGTCGAGCGGCAGCAACGGAGAGTCGCCGGAAGGAAAGGCAGTCGTCATCGGAACATCGCAGCGTGAAAGTGTCGGAACGTGGCGCACGGACCGTGGCACCATAAATTTGCCGGCCTGTGGCGCTTTTCATGGTACCTCGCCGCGACTACGATCGTCTGCATGCCGGCATGTCGCCGGCCGCCAACCGAAGCGAGATCGACCTTGTCCACGCTCACCAACGCCTTCCAGCAACCCATCGGCCACCCCGTTCCCGACTGGTCCGCGCGCCCGCGCCCCGAGCGCATCGCGCTCGAGGGCCGCTACTGCCGGCTCGAACCGCTCGACGCCGAGCGCCACGCGGCCGATCTGTACGCCGCCTATGCGCAGGCGCCCGACGGCAGCGACTGGACCTATCTCGCGCACGGGCCGTACGCCGACGAGTCGGGCTACCGCGACTACGCGCGCGGCGCGCAGGCGAGCGCCGATCCGCTGCACTACACGGTGATCGACGTTGCCACGGGCCGCGCGGTCGGCACGCTCGCGCTGATGCGCATCGATCCGGCCAACGGCGTGATCGAGGTCGGCTCCGTCACGTTCTCGCCGCGGCTCAAGCGCACGCCCGTGTCGACCGAAGCGCAGTACCTGCTGATGAAGTACGCGTTCGACACGCTCGGCTACCGGCGCTACGAATGGAAGTGCGACGACCTGAACGCGCCGTCGCGCAAGGCGGCCGCGCGGCTCGGCTTCCGCTACGAAGGCACGTTCCGGCAGGCGATCGTCTACAAGGGCCGTAGTCGCGACACCGCGTGGTATTCGATCGTCGACGGCGAATGGCCGGCCGTGCGCGCCGCGTTCGACGCGTGGCTCGCGCCGGAGAACTTCGATGCACACGGCGAGCAACGCCAGTCGCTCATCGCGATCCGCCACGCGCAGGCGAACGCGCGCGACGCAGCCGCCCGCGCGAACGACGCGACGCGCGTCACGGTGCGCCCGCTCGTCGCCGCCGACCAAGCTGCGTGGCGCCCGCTGTGGCAGGGTTATCAGAAGTTCTACGACACCGCGCTGAGCGATGCCGTGTTCGCGACGACGTGGGCGCGCCTGATGGATCCCGCCGAGCCGATGTTCGTGCTCGGCGCATTCGACGCATCGGGTGCGCTGGTCGGGATCGTGCATTCGATCTACCACCGCTCGTGCTGGACCGAAGGGCCGTACTGCTACCTGCAGGACCTGTACACGGCGCCCGACGCACGCGGGCAAGGCGCGGGCGGCGCGCTGATCGAGGCCGTGTACGAACGCGCCCGCGAAGCCGGCGCGAGCCGCGTGTACTGGCTCACGCATGAAACCAACACGACCGCGCGCGCGCTGTACGACAGGCTCGCGAACAATGCCGGGTTCATCCAGTACCGGCACGATCTGAAGAAGTAACGCGGCTCAGCGGCCGGCCGGCGTTCAGTCGAGGACGTCGGCCGAATCCCTTGAAGCGTCGTCCTCGGGCGCAACGTCCGCCCGCGCCGCGCCGGCCGCGCAGGACACCGACGCCGGGCAGATCATCTCGTCGCCGTTCGCGGGCACGGGCCGCCGCACCGGCCGGAACACCGGCTCGCCGGGCTCGATCGGCCGCCCCGAGATCGCACAGCGGCCCGGCTGCAATGCGACGCGCAGGCGCCAGCGCTGCTCGCCGTAATGGCAACGGCCGCTCTCGACCCAGCGAATCAGCAACCCGTCGTCGCCGGCCTCCAGCACCGTGACGAACAGTTGCGGGCGCAACGGCGACACCGCGGCCGACGCTTGCTCCGGAACCGGTGCGCGGCCGATCGTCACGAGCGGATGCGCGACGCCGCCGCCGCGCGGTGGCATCGCATCGTGTTCGCCAGATGACGGCGCTTCGCTCGACAGGTCTTCTTTGCAGATCATGCTTTCCATGGTGTTCGGCATGCTTGACGGACTGACGTGCTGATTGAACGGCACCGGCGCCACGCTCAGCGCCGGCCCATCGGTTCGCGCAGCAGCGACAGGCCGATCGCCACGCCGAGGATGACGAGGCCCGCCATCAGCAGCAGCCGGTCGCCCCAGCGGCGCACCAGCAGGCCGGCCGCGATCCCGCTGAACACGCCGACGAACGGAAACACCGACATGATCCCGCTCAGCGATGCGAGCGAGCCGCCGAACTCGTGCTGAAGCGACGGCAATGCGATCGTCGCCTTGCCGACGTGCAACGCCGACACGATGCTCGCCAGCACGACGTTCGTGACGGCGGCCCGGTAACTGCGCGCAGGCAGCGTGGCGGCGTTGGCCGCGACAGGCGATTCGGTCATCTCCACCTCCGTTGGGGCCGCCGCGCGCAACGGGATGTCCCGCGCGGCCGCGATCGGACTGGCGCACATGATACAAATTGAAGTTAACTTCAAGTAAAGGGAAAGTTGCGCAACGATGCGTTTCGCCGATCGCTGTAATGGGCCGGCGCGACAGCGACGGCATCCTGATCTAAGCTGTCGGCTTCGCCCGACAATGATGCGCACATACGCATGCAGACCGCCTCGCCCGCTCCCGACGCCACGCTTCCGCTCGACTTGGTCTGGTCGACCTTCCCCCACCGCAAGGCCGCCGTGCGCACCTTCATCGCCGGGTACTGCGCCGCGCGCGACCGCCGCGACGCGCCGCTGCACGACAGCCCGGACGGCCAGGTCGTGCGGTTCGACGCCGGCATGGGCCGGCCTTTCGAGCATTTCATGATCGAGGGTGCGCCCGCGCGCAGCGACGGCCCGTTCGCCGTCGGCGCATGGATCACGCGCTATGGCGCCGCGCCGTTGCCGCTTGCGCTGCAAGGCAGGACGCGCCGGTTGTCGGACGAGCATTTCATGGCCGCCGATATCGGCGCGCTGTCCAGCGACGACGCACTCGCGGAAGCACTCGCCTGTCACACGCCGGACGACATCGCGGCGTTCAATGCGAGCGCGTCATTCCCGCCGTTCCAGCGGAATCCGGCCGCGTTCCTGTTCGCGCACCGGTTGGACGGGCAAATCGCGGCCACCGCGCGCTACGGCTTCGCGTCGGCGCGCGATATCGTCGTCGACCGGGTCGGGACGGCGGACGCATACCGGCGCCGTGGCCTCGCGACGCAACTGCTCGCCGCGATCGTCGCGCATGCGCGGCGGCGTGGTGCGCAGCGTGTATGGCTCGTGTCGACCGAGGCCGGTCAGCCGCTGTACCGCGCCGCCGGATTCACGCCGCTCGCACCGGTCGCGGTGGACGAAGTCGTCGCCTGAGCGCGCTTCGCCCCACGCGAGCCATCCCCGTTCGTCTCGCGATTCGTCTCATTTCGCTGAGACGAACGTCCCGGCGTCTCACCCGGCCCGCGACTGCGCAATCGCAGCAAACTTCACGCACGATTCTCGTCATATCGCTTCCAGCGAACGTGTCGCGCAATGGTGCGTCGCACACTTCCGCCCCTGTCCGACCACCCCGCACCGCCCGATTCACGCTGGCCCCGTTCCTGCATACCGTTCGATCGCGCAATCGCGCGACGGGCGCACCGGCAGCGACGCCTCACGCCCGACGACAACCTGACGGAGACAGCAACGTGAGTACACCGGCACCGACTACCGCCCGCAGCATGAAAGCCGCCGTCTGGCGCGGCCGCCACGACATCCGCGTCGAAGAGGTTCCCGTTCCGGAGCGCCCGCCTGCAGGCTGGGTCACGATTCGTGTGCACTGGTGCGGCATCTGCGGCTCCGACCTGCACGAATACGTCGCGGGCCCCGTGTTCATCCCGGTCGATGCGCCGCATCCGCTGACGGGGCTGAAGGGCCAGTGCATCCTCGGCCACGAGTTCAGCGGCGAGATCGCCGAACTCGGCGCGGGCGTGACGGGCTTCGCGGTCGGCGACCGCGTGACGGCCGACGCGTGCCAGCATTGCGGCACATGCTGGTATTGCAGGCACGGGCTGTACAACATCTGCGAAAACCTCGCGTTTACCGGGCTGATGAACAACGGCGCGTTCGCCGAATACGTGAACGTGCCTGCCGAGCTGCTGTACAAGCTGCCCGACAACTTCCCGACCGAAGCCGGCGCGCTGATCGAACCGCTCGCGGTCGGGCTGCACGCGGTGAAGAAGGCCGGCAGCATCGTCGGGCAGACCATCGTCGTGGTCGGCGCGGGCACGATCGGCCTGTGCACGATCATGTGTGCGAAGGCCGCGGGCGCCGGCCGCGTGATCGCGCTCGAAATGTCGGCCGCGCGCAAGCAGAAGGCGCTGGAGGTCGGCGCGAGCGTCGTCATCGATCCGAAGACGTCCGACGCGATCGCGGAAGTCAAGGCGCTGACGGGCGGCTACGGCGCCGACGTGTCGTTCGAGTGCATCGGGCACACGGCCACCGCGAAGCTGGCGATCGACGTGATCCGCAAGGCCGGCAAGTCGGTGATGGTCGGCATCTTCGAGGAACCGACGTCGTTCAACTTCTTCGACATCGTGTCGACCGAGAAGGAAGTGATCGGCTCGCTCGCGTACAACGGCGAATTCGCGGACGTGATCCGCTTCATCGCCGACGGCCGCATCGACGTCCAGCCGCTCATCACCGGACGCATCGCGCTCGGCAACATCGTCGCGCACGGCTTCGAGGAACTGGTCAACCACAAGGACCGGAACGTGAAGATCATCGTCCAGCCAGACGTCGCCTGACGGCGCACGCGGCCGCGGCCGCGGCCGCGGCAACGATTCGTGCCGCGGCACGCGTGCTGTTGTTCCACCCGCAAGCATCGCCACGCGCCCGGGCGACGCATCCGATTGCCGACGATTCCCCTCCGGCGCCTTGTTCCCTGCCGTCGTCATCCGAAGCGGACCTCGTGCCGCTTTCCGTTCGAATACGAAGATTAAAAGCATTCGCAATCCGAACCATCAGCCGCAATGCGCCCCCGCCGAACAAGCGCCCCGGTGTCGACAGAAACGTGGCGCGACGCGATCCTCCGCTGCACGGCGCGACCCGGCCTCCCGGATCACGCAGCCGGCCGCAAACGGCCGTTGCGGCACCGCAGCCCGACGCGATTCTTCGATATACTGGACCGAACCCTTTTCAGGGCAACCGCGGGCAACCACACCCGTCGCGCGTTCGCCCCAACCTGCGTGGAATTGCGTACCGTGAAACCGCGAGCCGGCCTGATTCTCGAACTCTTCGTCAACCTGCTGCTGCCCTGGGTCGCGTACCGGGTCGCGCATCCGTATTTCGGCGAAACCGGCGCGCTGTACGCGTCGGCGGTTCCGCCGATCATCTGGTCGATCGTCGAATTCGTCCGCTCGCGCCGCGTCGATGCGGTGGCGGCCGTCGTGCTGCTCGGCATCGCGCTGTCGATCGCCGGAATGGCGTTCGGCGGCAGCCCGCGCACGCTGCTGATGCGAGAATCGCTCGCGTCGGGCACGATCGGCATCGTGTTCCTGCTGTCCCTGTTCCGCGAACGTCCGCTGATCTTCTATCTCGCCCGCGCCACCGTGGCGCGGGAAATGGCCGGCGGCGCCGCGCACTTCGAATCGGTCTGGGCCGCACAGCCGGGGCTGCGGCAGATGCTCCGCCGGATGACCTTCGTGTGGGGCGCCTTCATGACGCTGGAGATGCTGCTGCGCTGCTGGATGGTCGTGACCTGGCCCGTCGAGCGCGTGCTGGTCGTGTCGCCGATCATGGGCTACACCGTGTTCGGCTGTCTGCTGATGTGGACGTTCTGGTACCGGCGGCGGATGCGCGTGCGCAACAGCGTCGACATCCCGACCCGCGACGGCGTCACCGAGGTCGCCGGCCGCTGACGGCCGACCGGCCGGCGCCGGCGCGGCGGCATGTCGCCGCGCCTGCTGTATGATGCGCGGCGTCTTGTCCGACCTATGCGTTTCCTGTCATGTCCCTTTCGCTCCTTCCGTGCGCCACGATCTGGCTCGCCCTGTTCGCGGCCGCCGCACTCGTGTGGCATCGCCCGCAGCACGGCCTGAGCCTCATCCTGGCCGCGCTCGGCTATGCCGGCGCGCTGGCGTTCGGCAAGCTCGAGCCGGTCGCGCTGGCGCCGCTCGCGCTGCTGGCCGCGGCCGCATGGGGCGTGTCGCCCGCACGCCCGCTCGCGGTGCGGATCGCCGCGCACGCGGTGTTTGCCGCGCTCGCGATCGCGCTGAGCCTGCACCTGATCCCCGGTTTCCACAATCCGCTCGTGATCGCCCCGACGCGCTTCACGCCGGACGCCGTGCCGTTCACGATGTACCTGAATCTCGACAAGCCGCTGATCGGCCTGTGGCTGCTGTGGGTGCTGCCGTGGGTCGCACCCGACGTCGCGCTGTCGCGCGCGCTGCGCACGGGCGCGGTGGCGGCTGTCGCGACGGCCGCTGCGTGCCTGGCCGGCGCGCTCGCGTTCGGGATGGTCGGCTGGGCGCCCAAATGGCCGGCGTCGGGCTGGCTGTGGCTCGTGAACAACCTGCTGCTCGTGACGCTCGCCGAGGAAGCGCTGTTCCGCGGCTACGTGCAAGGCGGGCTGACGCGCGTGCTCCACGCATTTGCATGGGGGCCATGGGCCGCGCTCGCGATCGGCGCGGTGCTGTTCGGCGCCGCGCACGCGGCCGGCGGCTGGCACTGGATCGTGCTCGGCACGGTAGCCGGCATCGGCTACGGCCTCGCGTGGCGGCGCGGCGGACTGCTCGCCTCCGCGCTCGCGCATGCGGGGCTGAACGTCGTCCACTTCGGGCTGTTCACCTACCCGATGCTCGACGCCGCCCGCTGACCCCGGCTCGCGGCACCGCCCGGCGAGATACCGCGCTCAGTTTCAGTTGAACCCGGCAACCGCGTGCGGAACGTACGGGCCTTCGAGCGTGGCGATTTCGTCGTCGGTCAGTTTCAACGCGAGCGCGCCGAGCGCATCGTCCAGTTGCTGCGGCTTCGAGATGCCGACGATCGGCGCGGTGACGCCGCGCTTTTGCGCGACCCATGCGAGCGCGACCTGTGCGCGCGGCACGTTGCGCGCGGCAGCGATCGCGGCGACGGCGTCGACGACCGCCTTGTCCGCATCGGCCGTCGCGTCGTACAGCCGCTGGCCGACGTCGTCCTTCTGCTGCCGTTCCGACGATTCGTCCCAGTTGCGCGTCAGCCGGCCGCGCGCGAGCGGGCTCCACGGAATCACCGCGATGCCCTCGGCTTCGCACAGCGGCAGCATTTCCCGCTCTTCCTCGCGATACAGCAGGTTCAGGTGGTTCTGCATGCTGACGAAGCGGGTCCAGCCGTTCTGCTTCGACGTGTACAGCGCCTTCGCGAACTGCCACGCGAACATCGACGATGCGCCGATATAGCGCGCCTTGCCGGCCTTCACGATGTCGTGCAGCGCCTCGAGCGTCTCCTCGATCGGCGTGCCGTAATCCCAGCGATGAATCTGGTAGAGGTCGACATAATCGGTGCCGAGCCGCTTCAGGCTCTGGTCGATGTCGGTCATGATCGCCTTGCGCGACAGCCCCGCGCCGTTCGGCCCCGGCCGCATCCGGTAAAACACCTTGGTCGCGATCACGACGTCGTCGCGCTTCGTGAAATCGCGCAGCGCGCGGCCGACGATCTCCTCCGACGTGCCGTCCGAATACATGTTCGCGGTATCGAAGAAGTTGATGCCGGCTTCGACCGCCCGCTGGATGATCGGGCGGCTTTCCGCTTCCGGCAGCGTCCACGGGTGCGTGCCGCGCAACGGCTCGCCGAACGTCATGCAACCCAGCACCAGTTTCGATACTTCCAGCCCGGTCGACCCGAATTTCACGTATTCCATCGCACGCCTCGTCATTGAAGTTGAGCTTGCGGCCGGATGCGCACCGCCGTTCGGCGCGCAGGGCGCGAACGGTGCGCCGCGCATCCGCCAGACGTCGCATGTTATCCCGCGCCGCGCAAACGCGCAGGGCGCGCACGCCGGCACGCCGAGCGCCTCGGGCGCCCGGTCTCAACGCGGGAAAGGACGGGCCGGTTACTTGACCTGGTCGGCGATCGGCTGCAGGAACGCGGAGAAGCCGGTCAGCATGATCTGCAGCCGATGCACAGCAGCAGGAACGCCGACACGCGCTTCGCGACCTTGGTCCCTTCGCTGCCGAGGTAGCGCGCGAGCAGCGCGGAGCGGCTGTAGACCTGCCAGATCACGACCGCGACCAGCATGGAGACGGCGATCGACACGATGCTCGACAGCATGAACTCCGACAGCTTGTGCGTGCGGTTCGCATTCAGCGCGATCGCGGTCGCGATCGAGCCGGGGCCGACCGTCAGCGGCACCGTCAACGGGAAGAACGCGCGCGTCATGATCGCGTTCGCGTCGATCGGCTTGACCGGCGTGTCGCCGCCGCCCGGCCCGTCGGGTTCGTTCAGCATCTGCCAGCCGGCCACGGCGACCGCGAAACCGCCGCCGATCCGCAACGCTTCCATCGAGATGCCGAAGAAATGCAGCACGGGCGTGCCGGCGAAGAAGGCGACCATCAGCACGACGAACGCGTTGAACGCGACCTTCCTCGCGAGCAGGTCGCGCTCGTGCTCGGTGAGCGCCTCGGTCCGTTCGAGAAACAGGAATGCGATGCCGATCGGATTGATGATGCCGATCAGGCCGGTGAAGCCGAACAGGATCTCGGAGATAAGGCGGTTGACGATCATCGGGCGAAGAATCGGTCGGGGCTGGGCCGGCAGCGTGCCGGGGGTCACGCATTGTAGAGCAAGCGCCCGCGCCCGAGACGCAAAATGCGGCCGGGCGCGCTTAGCCGGCGATCGTCGCGGTTTTTCCTTACTCGGCGCCCGCTTCCCACGCCGGCGGCCGCTTCGCGAAGAACGCGGCGAAGCCCTCCTTCGCCTCCGGCGTTGCACGCACGCGGGAGATCGTCTGTGCGGTGAACGCCGCGCGCTCGTCCGACGGCGGATACTCGCCGATCGCGTCGAAGAAGCGCTTGATTTCCATCAGCGCGTTCGGGCCGTTGCGAGCGAGTTCGGCAAGCGTCCGGTCGAGCGCTTCGTCGAGCGCGTCGAGCGGCACGGCCTGGTGGATCAGGCCGATCGCGACGGCCTCGCCGGCGGCGAGCTGCGTCGCGGTCAGCGCGAGCCGGCGCGCCTGGCGCTGACCGACCGCCTCGACCAGATACGGGCCGATCACGGCCGGCAGGATTCCGAAACGCGCCTCGCTCACCGAAAAGCGCGCATGGTCGCTCGCGATCACGATGTCGCAGGCCGCGCACAGGCCCACGCCGCCGCCGAACGCGTGCCCCTGCACGCGTGCCACCGTCGGCTTCGGGCATTGCCGGATCGCGCGCATCATCGCGGAGAACCGCTCGGCATCGCGCAGGTTCGCCGCCGCGTCGTTCGCGCTTGCGCGCTGCATCCATTGCAGGTCGGCGCCCGCGCAGAACGCGCGGCCGTCCGAGCGCAGCACGATCGCGCGCACGTCGTCACGCCGGCCGAGCGCCGTGAATGCGTCGGTCAGCTCGACAATCATCGTCTCGTCGAATGCGTTGAGCACATCGCCGCGCTGCAGCGCCACGGTCGCAATGCCGCGCGCATCGACCGCGACGGCCAGGGTCTTCAATCCATCCATCGAACAGGTTTCCTCGGGTAGAACGGCAAACATCGGAATCACGCGGCCTGGCGGCGGTCGATCACGCGCCGGGCCTTGCCGGTCGCGGTCGCGGGAATGCCGCCCGCCGCGAGCACCGTCACGCCGGACGACACGCCGACCATCGTCTTGATCCGGTGCTGCAGCTCGCGCGCGAGCGCCGCGCGATCGCTTTCGGTAACGGACGCCGCAGCCTCGGAGCGCAGTTCGACCGCGAGCTCGAGCCGGTCCATGTGACCGTCGCGCGACAGCGTGATCTGAAACTGGCCCGACAGCGCCGGCAGCGCGACGACGATCTCCTCGATCTGGCTCGGGAACACGTTCACGCCGCGCACGATCAGCATGTCGTCGGAACGACCGGTGATTTTCGCGAGGCGGCGCATCGCGCGCGCGGTCGGTGGCAGCAGCGCGGTGAGATCGCGCGTGCGGTAGCGGATCACCGGCATCGCCTCCTTCGTCAGCGACGTGAACACGAGCTCGCCGTGGCTGCCGTCGGGCAGCACTTCGCCCGTGACGGGATCGATGATCTCCGGATAGAAGTGGTCTTCCCAGATCACCGGGCCGTCCTTCGACTCGACGCATTCGCACGCGACGCCCGGGCCCATCACTTCCGACAGCCCGTAGATGTCGAGCGCGTCGATGCCCACGCGCGTCTCCACTTCCTCGCGCAACGCCTGCGTCCACGGCTCGGCGCCGAAGATGCCGATCTTCAGCGACGACTCGGCCGGGTCCATCCCCTGCCGCACCATCTCGTCGATCAGGTTCAGCATGTACGACGGCGTGACGAGGATGATCTTCGGCTCGAAATCGCGGATCAGTTGCACCTGCTTCTCGGTCTGCCCGCCCGACATCGGCACGACCATGCAGCCGAGCCGCTCCGCACCGTAATGAATCCCGAGGCCGCCCGTGAAGAGGCCATAGCCGAACGCGTTGTGCAGCGTGTCGCCCGGGCGGCCGCCGGCCGCGCGGATCGAACGCGCGGTCACGTTCGCCCACGTGTCGATGTCGCGCGCCGTGTAGCCGACCACGGTCGGCTTGCCCGTCGTGCCGCTCGACGCGTGCACGCGCACGACCTGCTCGCGCGGCACCGCGAAGAGCCCGAACGGATAGTTGTCGCGCAGGTCGTTCTTCGTCGAGAACGGGAATTTCGCGAGATCGGCGAGCGTCTTCAGGTCGTCCGGATGCACGCCCGCCGCATCGAACGTGCGCCGATAGTGCGGGACGTTGTCGTACGCGTGGCGCAACGACCATTTGAGGCGCTCGAGCTGCAGCGCCTGCAGTTCGTCGCGGCTGGCGGTCTCGATCGGCTCGAGGGCGGCGGCGGGATGCGTCGGGTGAGTCATCGGGGTGCTCCTCCAATGGAGTGATGTCGTTATCGTGTTCGGGGTAATCGGGGTGACCGGGGCCGGCGGCTACGACCGGAACGTGCGGCCGGCCGCATGCAGCGCGGCGATGCGCGGCGACACGCGATAGCGGTCCTCGCCGTAGCTCGCAGCGAGGTTCGACAGCACGCGAAACACGCGGCCGATGCCGATCGCATCGGCCCACGCGAGCGGGCCGCACGGGTAGTTCACGCCCTTCTCCATCGCGAGATCGAGATCGGCGGGCGAACACACGCCCTGGTTCACGGTGTCGGCCGCCTCGTTCGCGAGCATCGCGACGGTACGCATCGCGACCATCCCGGGCACGTCGGCCACGCCGACGACGCGAAAACCCGCCTGCTGGAACAGGCCGACCGCGTCCGCATAGGCCGCGTCGCTGCACTGAAGCGCACGCGTCAGCGCGACGAGCCCGGCCTGCGCGTAATCGCGCGCGAGGTCGACGAGCACGAGATCGACCACGCCCGTTTGCGCGGCGCGCGCGGTGGCCGTGCGGCCGTCGGTCAGCGCGATCGATGCGCGGCCGGCCGTCGCGAGCAGGTCGTCCGGATGCGCGCCGGCCTGCCGGGCGAGCGCGACGCGTTCGGTGAAGCGCGCGTGCAGCGCGGCGGCCGGGCCGTCCTGCGCGTACAGCGTGACATCCGCCGGCGCATCGCACTGCGGTTCGAGATCGGGCGCGGGCGGCGTCGCGCCGTCCGCATATGAATAGAAGCCGCGCCCCGACTTGCGCCCGAGGAAGCCTGCGTTCACGAGTTCCTGCTGGATCAGCGACGGCGTGTAGCGCGGGTCGTTGAAATACGCGCGGAACACCGATTCGGTCACCGCGAAGTTCACGTCCTGGCCGATCAGGTCCATCAGCTCGAACGGCCCCATCCGGAAGCCGCCGGCCTCGCGCATCACCGCGTCGATCGATGCCGGCGCGCCGCCCTGCTCGTTCAGCACGCGCAACGCCTCCGCGTAATACGGCCGCGCGACGCGGTTCACGATGAAGCCCGGCGTCGATTTCGCCATCACGGGTTGTTTGCCCCACGCGGCCGCGGTCGCATACAGGACCTGCGCAACGTCGGGCGCGGTCGCAAGCCCGCTGACCACCTCGACGAGCGCCATCAGCGGCGCCGGGTTGAAGAAATGCAGACCGGCGACGCGCTGCGGCACGCGCAGCCCGGCCGCAATCGACGTGATCGAGATCGACGACGTGTTGGTCGCCAGCAGGCACGCGTCGTCGACATGTCGCTCGAGCGTCGCGAAAATGTCGCGCTTCACGTCGAGCCGCTCGGCCGCCGCCTCGACGATCAGCGCGGCGCCCGCCAGATCGGCCAGCGCGCGCACCGCGCGGATCCGGTTGCCGGCCGCGTCGGCCTGCGCCGGTTCGAGCCGGCCCTTCTCCGCGAGCCGCGCGAACTGTGCGCGGATGCCGGCCAGCGCGTTGTCGCAGGCCGCTTCGTTCAGGTCGTACAGCAGCACCGGATGGCCGGCCGCCGCCGCAACCTGTGCAATGCCCGCGCCCATCGCGCCGGCGCCGATCACGCCGACGATGGCCGACGGCGCCAGCGCGCCCGAGTTCACCGAATGTGCAGAGGAAACAGCCATCGCTTGCGATCCGTCATGAAGTGGAAGTGCGAGCGATTATAAACCGACCGGTCGGTAGATTTATGTCAGGGCGAGCCCGAATTTGTCGTGCAAGAGACCGTTACGGAAACTGCAAAGACAAAAAATGAAGGATTGGGGCACTTTTTGTAAACCGAAAGGTCAATGAAAGCGTTCGAATATGAGATTGCGGCCCCCAAACGCCTGATAAAATTCGACAACTCGACGGATTTCAGGGGGAAACCGCGTGTCACGCCGCCATGGATGTCCACCGTCCGCCGCCCTTTCGGGGTCGGAACCAAGCGTCCGGCCGGCGCGTCGTCACGATTATTCGCCCCGCCATCGGCGGCCAGCCGCATCGAACCGTTTCACCCAGCGACGGGCTCCAGCCCGCCCGCGCCCCTCGCCGCCTCATCGCGGCGAACTCGAGGCAGCGCCATTACGCGCGGCCCCCCTTCGGTTTCATCATCCTCGTTCGGCGGATAGTACGGCCGGGCTTCGTCACCCCGTGACGGCGCGTCGCGCGCCGCCACTCGCATAAGGAAACCCTCCATGCCGCTCTCGTCCAACCAGCTCCCGCGCTGGACCCTCATGGCCCCGCTTGCCGCATGGCTGGTCCTCGCGCTGTCGCGCGTCGTGCCGGCCGAAGGCCTCGTCATCGCGGTGCTCGCCGCCGCGCTCGCCGGCGCCGTGTTCGCCGCCGTCCACCATGCGGAAGTCGTCGCGCATCGCGTCGGCGAACCGTTCGGCACGCTGGTGCTCGCGGTCGCCGTGACCGTCATCGAAGTCGCGCTGATCGTGTCGGTGATGCTCGGTGCGGGCCCGGAGAAATCGGGCCTCGCGCGCGACACCGTGTTCGCGGCCGTGATGATCATCTGCAACGGCATCGTCGGCATCTGCCTGCTGGTCGGTGCGTGGAAGCACGGCGAACAGGACTTCCAGGGGCGCGGCGCGAGCAAGGCGCTCGCGGTGCTGGCTTCGCTGTCGGTGCTGTCGCTCGTGATGCCGAATTACCTGAACGCGGTGCCGGGCCCGCAGTTCTCGAAATCGCAGCTGGCGTTCGCCGGCGTGTCGTCGCTCGTGCTGTACGGCGTGTTCGTGTTCGTGCAGACCGTGCGCCACCGCGACTACTTCCTCGCCGATCACGACAGCGCGAACGAAACGGTGCACGCGGCGCCGCCGAGCAACCGCACCGCGGCGATCAGCATGGTGCTGCTGTTCGCGAGCCTCGTCGCGGTCGTGCTGCTCGCGAAGCTGCTGTCGCCGGCCGTCGAGCACGCCGTGCTGAAGCTCGGCGCGCCCGAAGCCGCGGTCGGCATCGTGATCGCCGCGCTCGTGCTGCTGCCGGAAGGGCTCGCGGCCGTCACCGCCGCACGCGCGAACCGCCTGCAGACCAGCATGAACCTCGCGCTCGGCTCGGCGCTCGCGAGCATCGGGTTGACGATCCCGACCGTCGCGGCCGTGTTCATCTGGGTCGGCCAGCCGCTCACGCTCGGCATCGGCGCGATGGAAACCGTGCTGCTGGCGCTCACCTTGCTGGTCAGCACGCTGACGCTCAGCCAGGGGCGCACGACGGTGCTGCACGGCGTCGTGCACCTGTCGCTGTTCGCCGCGTACCTGTTCCTGTCGGTCACCCACTGACGCCAACCTGCGCGCGGCCCGGCGGGTCGCCTCCGCCGGGCCGCGCGCAGTCTTCCCGTCATTCGCTTCGAGCCGCCGCTATCGGACCGGAATCACGAGATGCTGGCCCGCCAGGATCAGGTTCGGATTGGCGAGGTTGTTGCGGCGCTGGATCTCGCGATAACGCTGGCCGCTGCCGAGCTTGCTCGCCGCGATCAGGTTCAGCGTGTCGCCCGCCTTCACCACGTACGTGTGTTCGCCCGACGCGGCCGCGGTCGTCACCGCCTGGTCGCTGACGAAGTACTTGCGCAGCAGGTCGAGATACTGCGGCGACTGCTTGAGCTTCGCGATCGCGGCGTTCAGGTAGATCAGCAGATCCTGGTCGTCGGCGCGCACGCCGATCTTGTACGCGATGTTCGAGCCGTCGAGCTTGGTCGCCGCGAACTTCAGGTCGGTGCCCTTGATCGAGCTGACCGCGAACGGATAGTCGTAGATGAACGCGTCGACCGCATGACCGTCGATGCTCTTCGCGATGAACGCCGGATCGGAATCGTCGACCTCGACGAACCGGACGTTCGGATACTGGCGCGTGACGAACGCGCGCACGTCGGGGTCGCCCTTCAGGATGCCGACCGTCTTGCCCGCGAGATCGTCGGTCGAGCGGATCGCCGACCCTTGCCGCACGATCAGCGAATAGCCGAAATCGTCGACGTAGGGCACCGAATAGACGACGCCGGCCGGCGTGTTGTCCGGGAACGTCAGCCCGTCCATCGCCACGTCGACGACGTGGTTCCCCTTCGCGTCCGTGTCGAGCAGTTGCTTCGGCACGCCCGGGTACGTGTCGACCTCGTGACGCGTATCGACGGCAACCGGTTTGCCGCCGTGCGAGAACGACGGATCCGCGAACAGCAGCCGCGCGAATTCGACATTGAAGCCGTGCGGCGCGCCCTTGTCCTCGCCGAAGAACGGCTCGCTCGGGTTCTGCACCGAGATCCGCACGATGCCGTTTTCGGCAATCGATTTCAGCGTGCTGGCCTGCGGCGTGAAGCCGGCCGGCAGCACGTTGGCCGACGGCGACGGCTGCGCGGGCCGGCCAGTGTCGCCCGCCTGTGCGGACGTCGAGGCCGGGGCCGCGTCATGCGCGGGAATCAGTGTCGACAGGCCGCCCTGATGCACGATCCATACGCCGACGAGCACCACCAGAAACGCGATTGCGCCGAGAAGTTTTTTCATGGTTGCGTGCCTGCAGGAAGTTATTGTTGTTTCGACGGCAGCACAGCGGGATTCGCCGCATCGGGGCCGGGAACGGGCACGTGGCCGCCGTTCAACGCCTGCTGCTGCGCCTGCTTGACCTCGGGGTTATCCATCAGCGACGTCTCCATTTCAGAGAACGCCTTGTTGACCGAGCGCATCACCGAATCGACGGCCACGTCGGTCTTGATCTGCTCGAACGTGTCGGCCGTCTGCCGGCCCGCGAGCTTGTTCATCTGCTGCGCGGCCTGCGACATGTCCCACATCGCCTTCGCGCGGTCGATCGCCGTCGCGAAATTCTTCAGCTCGGCCTGCACCTGCTTGTAGCGGCCTTCGCGAAACGCGAGCAGCTGCTTCATCGTGTCGAGCTGCGACCGGAAGCGCGGCGCATCGTCCGGATACTGCTTCTCGAACAGTTCCGTCTTGTTCTCGAAGTTCTTCACCTCGGTGCGGAACGCGGTGATGCTGTCCGCGAATTTCTGAGCCGCCTGGCGCTTTTCCGCGAGCTGGTTGATCAGCGTCTCGATCGGATTCGACTGCGCCTCCTCGACGATCATCTTCACCTTCTGGTTCGCGAACTTCATCGCGACGACCGGCGCGAAATAGATCGCGCCGAGGCCGATGACGGCCGCCGTGATCAGCGCGACCATCCCCTTCAGTACGAATAGCGCGGCCGGTGCCGCAATCGCGACGCCGGCGATGATGATCGCCCACTTGATCAGCTTTGCCTTGCCACTCCCCGAACTGCCGTTTGCTTCATTCGAAAGCTGCGACATGAGTTCTTCTCCTTGAATCTCGAACGGAACTGCGTGCGTTTGCTTCTTCAAGCTCACTCGAAATGCTTCGGACTCCGGTGCCGCCGGACGATCGGGAAACCGGCGGCGCAATGCAAGGACAGCCGCCGGCGGGCGTCACGAGACGCCGGTATAGACGCCGTTCAGGATGCGGAGATCGGGAGCGGCAGGCTGCGGCCCGATGGTGCGGGCGGCACCGCTCATCGACGCGGCCAGCGCGCGGACGGGGAAGTGTACCGACGCACGGTACGAAACGGGATGACGGATACGTGACGCGACGGGCGTCGGGAGAATCGCTGTTCCGGCGGGCCGACAGAAGCGGCGCCGGGATTCCGGTACGAGTGCGTAAAGGCTCATCGTTGTTCTTTTTTGCGTATCGCGGGTGCAGGAACCGCGCGGCCGGCGCGTCCCGCTCCAAATGCACTGGCGTATCGTGCGCCGACCGGCATGCAGCGTCAAGCGGTTGTCGCGGTGCAGCAAACCGCCCGGTTCTGCCGTTGAAACGCTGGTATCGAGGCAGCTTTCGTGACGGTAAGGATTCGCACGACGCCAGCCGGCCGCGCTCGATCAGGATTGCTTGCCATCGCGGCACCGCAAGCTTCCGGATTGAAAGCTTGTGACACGGCACGAACGTGCTATGCCGCCGCGCCGCCCTGCTCCTGTGCGAGAAACCGCTCGACCATCGCGTTGAACACGGGCAACGCCGGGTTGTCGTTGTCCGCCCGCCACGCGAGATACAGCTCGGCCGCCACGTCGACGCCCGCAAGCGGCCGGAACACCACGCCGTCCACATGCAGCTCGCGCGCCGACGCCGGTACGAGCGCCGCGCCGAGCCCCGCACGCACGAGGCCGAGGATCGTATGCGTCTGCCCGACGTAATGCAGGTAGTTCGGCAGCCTGCCTGCGTTCGCGAACAGGCCGGAGATCATGTCGTGGAAATACTTCCCCTCGTTCGGCGAATACGCGATGAACGGCTGCCGGTCGAGATCGTCGGGGCCGATGCGCTCGCACGCGGCGAGCGGCACGCCTTGCGCGACCGCGACCAGCATCGGTTCGCGCTGCACGAGCCGGTATTCGAGCGGCTGGCGCGCGGCGCGCTGGCGCACGAAACCCGCGTCGAGCATCCGCGACGCGAGCGCGTCGATCTGCACGGTCGACACCATCTCGCGCAATTCGACGTCGACGTCCGGCAGCGCGTGCGCGGCGTGCGCCAGCAGCATCGGGATCATCCGGTACGCGCTGACGGCCGTGAAGCCGAGCGTGATGCGGCCGGCCCCGCCGTGCGCGACGCGCTGCGCGGCCTGCTCGGCCCGCGCGGAGAATTCGAGGATGTGCCGCGCGTCGCGCAGGAAGCGTTCGCCGGCCGCGGTCAGGCTCACCTGCCGGCTGCTGCGTTCGAGCAGCGCGATGCCGAGCGCGTGCTCGAGCAACTGGATCTGCCGGCTGAGCGGCGGTTGCGTCATGAAGAGCCGTCTGGCCGCGCGGCCGAAATGAAGCTCCTCGGCCACCGCGACGAAGCAGCGAAGCTGGTGCAGTTCAATCATCCAGATTTTGTATCGATCGATGGTCTTTCGAGGTTAGACCGATATCGATACGATTTCCATGCTCGGTTGCACCTGATGCGCGGCCCGCGCCGCACACGACGACCGAGACCTACATGACTCGTCGGCGCATTGCGGTTCGTCGCCGCGCACGGGTGATCGGCATCGCTGCGTATACGTGGCTCGCCGTGGCTCGCGGGCGAGTTCGAGCGGATTCGCATCACGCCTCCGGGCGCATGAGCGTCGCCACGGCGCACGCGGTTCGGTCGGCGGGCCGCGCCGTCACGCGCGCTTGCGGCCGCCCGGCATCTGCTCGACCGTCAGACGGTCGAGTTCGCGCAGGTCGTTCTCCAGCGCTGGCGTGAGCGTCGTGCGCAGGTGATCGAGGAACGTGCGGATCTTCGCGTCGAGATAACGGCGCGTCGCGTAGACGGCGTACACGCTCACCGTCTGCAGCCGGTACTCGGGCAGCACGCGGATCAGCCGCCCTGCGCGGATGTCGTCGAGCACCGTATACAGCGCGACGCACGCGATCCCGCGCCCGGCGCGCACCGCGACGCACAGCGCATCCGGCACGTTGACCTGGAACGGCGCCGGCTGCAGCGTGTAGACAGTCTCCTCGCCATCGTTGCGCTCGAGCCGCCATTCGCCGGCCGGCGATGCGGGCGTATCCAGGCGCAGGCACACGTGGTTCGGCAAATCGTCGGGCGACTGCGGCGTGCCGTGCCGCGCCAGGTATTCGCGCGACGCGACGAGCACGCTGCAGCTCGTGCCGCAGGTCTGCGCGACGTAACCCGAATCGGGCAACTGCGACGCCGTCACGATCGACACGTCGTAGCCTTCCTCGACGAGATTCGGCATCCGCTGCGCGAGCGTCAACTCGACCGACACGTCGGGGTTGTCCTCCTGGTAGCGGACGATCGACGACACGACATGACTCTGCCCGAGCCCCGTCATCGCATGGATGCGCATCTTGCCGCTCGGCCGCAGCAGTGCGTTACGCGCCTCCGCGTTCGCGTAGTCGATTTCCGCGAGGATCGATTTCGCGCGCTCGAAATAACGTTCGCCGCTTTCGGTAAGGCCGAGATGGCGCGTCGTGCGATGCAGCAGGCGCGTCTGTACGTGCGCTTCGAGGTTCGATACCGCGCGCGACACCTGCGCGGTGGTCGCGTCGATTTCTTTCGCGACCGCCGTAAAACTGCCGGCTTCGACAACGCGCACGAACAGGCGCATGTTTTCGAGCATGTCCATTGAATTGGCTTGGGGAGAGTCAGTGGGGAGGCGTCGGCGGCGCTCGCATCAGGTGGGGAACGGAGCGCGGCCGCGAACCATGCCGAATCGATGATCACCGTGCCGGGGGAAAGGCGGGAGAGCGGGCATCGCGTACGTGGTTCTGGTATGTCGGGGATTCAGTGGCCGGAATTGTACGCCGCCGCAGACAAATTTGCGCTATTGCCAGCAGCCCAAACTTTCGTCTGATGAAAAGTTCATGCAAGGCGCATGCGTCGTGCGCGTGTAACGGCTTGATGGAGCGCGACAATTTACATCACAACACGATACAATTCCGCCCTTGTCGCCGCACATACCCGCGCTGTCATTTTTACCGCTTACCCGTCCATGTCGTCAGGCTCATCTTCGTCGCGCCGCACGTTGCGCCAATGGCTGCACAGTTTCATTCCCCATCCGATGTCGCTCGGCTGGCGCGAGCGACTGCGTTCGTGCACGGGCGCGCTCGTCGGCATCGCGACGGTCGGCGTCACGATGCGGTGGCTGCCCGGCGTACCGGGCCTCGTGCCGCTGCTCGTCGCGCCGATGGGGGCATCGGCCGTGCTGCTGTTCGCGGTGCCAGCGAGTCCGCTCGCGCAACCGTGGTCGATCATCGGCGGCAATCTCGTCGCGGCGACGGTCGGGGTCGCGTGCGCGCAATGGATCGCCGATCCGATCACGGCCGCCGCGGTCGCGATCGCATGCGCGATCGGCGGCATGTTCGCGCTGCGCTGCGTGCATCCTCCGTCGGGCGCCGTCGCGCTCACGGCCGTGGTCGGCGGCCCGGCAATCCATTCGCTCGGATTCAGTTTCGTGCTGGAGCCGATCGCACTGCAATCGGCGATCCTGCTGTCGGCCGCGCTCGCATATCACGCGCTGACCGGGCATCGCTACCCGCATGGCGGCGCGCGCGCCGAAGCGAAACCGCAGACAGGCGGCGCCGCACCGGCGCGCGGCGGCTTCACGCGCGGCGACCTCGACGCGGTGCTGAAGCGTCGCGGCGAATGGCTCGACGTCGATCCGGACGATCTTGAAACGCTGCTGCGCGAAACCGAGATGCAGGCCTATACGCGCACGTTCGGCCAGTTCAAGTGCGCCGACCTGATGACGAAGAACGCAATCGAGGTCGCGCCGTCGACGTCGGTCAAGGCCGCGCTCACGCTGCTCGACCGTCACCGCGTAAAGGCGCTGCCCGTCGTCGACGGCGAGGGCCGCCTGACCGGCATCGTCACGCGCGCCGACCTCACGCGCCAGTTGTGCCGCCCGACCCCGCTGTGGCAACGCCTGTCCGCCCGGCTGCCGCAATCGTTCGGCGGCCAGCCCGCGAGCGTCGCGTCGGTGATGACGCGCGACGTTGCGTTCGTGCCGGAAACGATGCCGATCACCGTGCTCGTGCCGCTGTTCACGCATTCGGGCCATCACCATATTCCGGTCGTCGATGCGTCGCGCCGGCTCGTCGGGATCATTACGCAGACGGATCTCGTCACGGGCCTCTACCGGCAGACGCAGATGCTCGAGGCTGCTTGACGCAAGCGCAACGCACCGACGCAACGCGGAATGCATTAATTTCGCTTTAGTTCGGCCATTTATATCATGTTATGATATATTTCCCGATTCCGAAACCGACTGCCCGCCCTCGATGAACGATACCAGACGCGCACTGAACAAAAGCGATTTCCAGCAACTGTCCGAGTTCCGCTACCAGATGCGCCGCTTCGAGCGCTTCTCCGAACGCGCCGCGCAAAGCGAAGGCGTGACGCCGCTGCAATACCTGCTGCTGCTGCACATCAAGGGTTATCCGCATCGCGAATGGGCAACCATCGGCGAGCTCGCGGAACGACTGCAGGCGCAGCATCACGGCGTCGTCGCGCTGGTGACGCGCTGCGAAGCGCTCGGGCTCGTGAAGCGCAAGACGAGCGAAGCCGACCGCCGGCAAGTCGAGGTCCATCTCGAACAAGCCGGCGAGACGCTGCTCGCCCGCCTCGCGGCGATGCATCGCGCCGAGCTGAAGTCGCTCAAGGGCACGTTCCAGGTTCCCCAGATCGATTACTGACCCTCGCTTTTACCACTCCGATGAATGCACCGCACAAACGCGATTTCTCGACCAACGAACGCCTGCCCAGGATCGCGTTGCTTGCCGCCGGGATCGGCCTGCTCAGCACGCTCGCCGCGTTCGTGCTGTTGAGTCTGATCCGCCTGTTCACGAACCTGTTCTTCTTCCAGCAGTTCTCGTTCGCCGACCGCTCTCCGGCGAACAACGCGCTCGGCGCATGGGTGATCGTCGTGCCGGTGATCGGCGGGTTGATCGTCGGGATGATGGCGCGCTTCGGTTCGGAAAAGATTCGCGGCCACGGCATTCCGGAAGCGATCGAGGCGATCCTGTTCGGCAAGAGCCGCATGTCGCCGAAGGTCGCGATCCTCAAGCCGCTGTCGTCCGGCGTCGTGATCGGCAGCGGCGGCCCGTTCGGCGCCGAAGGCCCGATCATCATGACGGGCGGCGCGCTCGGCTCGCTGATCGCGCAGTGCGTGCACGTGACCGCGGCCGAGCGCAAGACGCTGCTCGTCGCCGGTGCGGCCGCCGGCATGACGGCCGTGTTCGGCACGCCGGTCGCCGCCGTGCTGCTCGCGGTCGAGCTACTGCTATTCGAATGGCGTCCGCGCAGTTTCCTGCCGGTTGCGCTCGCGTGCGCGGTGGCCGGTTTCGCACGTGCGCTGTTCTTCGGCGTCGATCCACTGTTTCCGCTCGCCACGGCCGCGCCGACGCCGGTCGCGCTGCTGTCGTGCATCGTCGCGGGCCTGCTGTCGGGCATGCTCGCCTGCGGCCTGTCGGCCGCGCTGTACCGCGTCGAGGACACCTTCGCGAAGCTGCCCGTGCACTGGATGTGGTGGCCAGCACTCGGCGCGATCGTGATCGGCATCGGCGGCTGGCTCGAACCGCGCGCGCTCGGCGTCGGCTACGACGTGATCGGCGACCTGCTGCACCAGCACATCGCGCTGAAGATCGCGCTCGCGCTGCTGATCGTGAAGGCCGTGATGTGGGTGATCGCACTCGGCTCGGGTACGTCGGGAGGCGTGCTCGCCCCGCTGCTGATGCTCGGCGCCGGCCTCGGCACCGTGCTGTCGCCGGTGCTGCCGGGCGGCGACCCGGCACTGTGGCCGCTCGTGTGCATGGCTGCGACACTCGGTGCGACGCTGGGCGCACCGCTGACCGCGATCGTGTTCGCGTTCGGCCTCACGCACGACGCCAACGCGCTGCTGCCGCTGCTCGCGGCGACGCTCGTCGCGCACGGCTTCGCGACCGTCGTGATGAAGCGCTCGATCATGACGGAAAAGATCGCGCGCCGCGGCTATCACATCTACCGCGAATACGGCGTCGATCCGCTCGAGCGGCATGATATCGACGAAGTGATGACGTCCGCCGACCGGCTCGTCGCGATCGACGGCGCGGCGACGCTCGATGCGGTCGACACGCAGTACTTCGGTGCGAAGCAGACGCATCGCGCGTACCCGGTCGTGCAGAACGGCCGCCTGCTCGGCCTCGTCGATCGCGCGACGCTCGACGCGCAGCGCGCACACGCCGCGGTCGACACGCCGATCTCGGCCGCGTTCGCCAACCGCGTGCCCGCCGTCGCGCTTGCGCACGAAACGTGCCGCGTCGTCGCATCGCGCCTCGCGATGCTCGGCTTCGAACGCCTGCCGGTCGTAGACGACGAGCAATCGCTGCGCATCACGGGCATCGTGTCGCGCAGCGACCTGATCAAGCCCGCGCTCCAGCACTTCGACGACGAACAGAAGCGCGAGCGCTTCCGTCCGATCGTCCCGGCCAACCTGCGCGACATCGGCACGCGCAAGGCCGGCTGACGCGTCCAGCATGCGAGGGCGTGCAACGCGCCCTCGCCTCACCTCGCTGCACGATGCGGCGCGCGCCTCGCGCACCGCATCGCTTTCCGCTGCTTCCCGCGTTTAAAGTTGGTTAACAATCCAACCGACGAAAGTTTGTCATCATGGTACCCATGCGACGGGGCCACCATAATCAGCCATTCCACTTCGCGATCAGATAAAGAGTCGCGGCACGGCATGCAGACATATGCCGCTCGCCGCGACCGTCACGTCACCACACGACCGGGCAGCGCATGACGTCGTTGCCGCATCGCCCGTCCATCGACGGGCCGCACACGATGCATGCCGCGCCGCAACAGAGTGCACAGCACCGTAGCTGCCGTTTGGCAAGCGCGTTAACAACTTGTTTCGGAATAGCCGGAACCGTGCTTGTCCGCTGCGATCTCATTAGTACGCAGTACTGCTGCGCATCCCACTCAATCAATCACGACTCGAGGGAGATAACGTGAACGTGAAATACTTACCGCTCATCGCATTGACCGTGGCATTTTCTGCTCATGCAGCCGATTCTGCCCTGCAGAACGTGGGACAAAGCCAGAAACCCGCCGACCAGGTGGCGCAGTGCATCGCGAAGACCTGGGCCGACAAGTCGCAGCAACAGGTGACGTCGCAGTATGAACTGGCGAACGGCCTCGCGATGGCAGTTTATGCACCGGGCCAGCAACCGCCGAATGGCGCCGCTGCCGTGGTGCGCCCGGCCAACGCCGCAAACGCGAAGACCTGGGTCGGTTTCCGCGGCGGCGATGCGTCGTCGGCCGGCGACATCAACGCCTGCCTGTAACGAGACGAGAACAGGCGCTCCGGATGGCCGTGCGCCATCCGCTTGCGACAAGCCCCGCTTCGGCGGGGCTTTTCTTTTGCTGCCGCCCGCGCTTACAGGTAGCTGCAGACGTAGTCGAGCGTCTCGAGCACTTCGATGTCGAAGCGGCTCTTGCCCGGCACCGAGAACGATTCGCCGGCGCCGTAGGTCTGCCATTCGCTGCTGCCGTCGAGCTTCACGCGGCACTTGCCGGCCTGCACTTCCATCAATTCGGGCGCGTCCGTACCGAAGTTGAGCGCGCACGGCAGGATCACGCCGAGCGTCTTGCGCGTGCCGTCCGGGAAGAGCACGGTATGCGACACGCACTTGCCGTCGAAATAGACGTTCGCGCGCTTGACGACCGATACGTTGTCGAATTGGGTTGCACTGGTCATGTGATGCCTCTGCTTGCTGGATGCCGGATGGCGATGTTGTTGGAAGCCGGCCGGAGCGGCGGGCCGGCCGCTATGATACCGGCTCGCGCGGCTTACTCCGGAACTGCGTGCCCGTCAAACGACGGCGGCGCTGCATGCCGGATTGTCAGGATGACTACGCGATGACGATCGCAGCCGACAGATAGCGGCTCATCGCAGCCCCTTGCGTCGCGCCGAATCGCGCAGGCAATCGAGCAGCATCGCCGCGGCCGGCGTCAGCGGGCTGTCGCGGCGCGTGACGACCTGCACCGACACGGCCGGCAAACGCTCGCGAATCGGCAGCACCGTCAACCGATCGCGTGCCCACTCGCCCTGAAGCAGTTGCTCGGGCATCGACGCGATCAGGTCGCAACCCGTCATCAGGCTGTGCGCGAGCCCGAAGCTCGGGCATTCGACGATGCGCGCCGGCACCGGCAACCCATGCGCGACGAACGAATTGAACAGCGCCTGCGTCGAGCTTTCCGGCGACGGATTCATCAGCCAGTCGGCCTCGACGAGATCGGCGAGCGACGTGGCCGACGCGAGCGGATGCTCGTTGCGCGCGACGATCAGCGAACGGCTCGCATAAAGCTCCGCATGATCGAACTCGGCCGCCAGCAATTCGGGCACGACGACAGCCACCGCAAAATCGAGCGAGCCGTCGTGCAGGCGCGGCAACGCCACGCCCGGAAACCCTTCGATCAGGTTGACGCGCGCCACTGGAAAGCGGCGCCGGAACGCGCGAAACGCATCAGGCAGGATCGTCACCGCGGCGGCCGGCGTGATCGCCGCCGCGACGGAGCCCGTCGTCGCCCCCTGCGCCTGCTCGATGTCGTCGCGGGCGCGCTGCATTTCGGCGACGATCAGCCGCGCGCGCACCTGCAATTGCTGGCCGAATGCGGTGAGCTGCACGCCGCGCGCGGTGCGCACGACGAGCGACACGCCGAGCGCGATCTCCAGTTCCTTGACCGCCTTCGTCAGCGCCGCCGGAGACACGTTCAGGCGCCGCGCGGCCGCGCGGATGCTCCCTTCTTCCGCGACGGTGACGAACGCTTTCAACTGATGGTATTTCATGGCGGCGATGCGTGATCCGTGGAAACCCTGTGCGTGGCCGTGCGTGCCGGTTAAGGGTATTCCCGAGCGGCAACCGATGGTGAGCACCAAAGCAATTTAGCAGCTTCTGGTGCGCAAAAGAAATTTATATGCTTGCACGTCATATGCGCGTCAAACGCCCCACCGGCCCCACAGGAGACACCATTTTGCAAGCCGTGAACCCCGTCATCCCCGGCATCGCCGCGATCGCCCCCGAGCTGGTCGAGGTGCGCCGCCGCATCCACGCTCATCCCGAACTCGCGTTCGAAGAGACACTCACGAGCGATCTCGTCGCCGAGCTGCTCACCGGCTGGGGTTACGAAGTGCATCGCGGCATCGGCCAGACGGGCGTCGTCGGCGTGCTGCGCGAAGGACAAGGCACGCGCACGGTCGGCCTGCGCGCCGACATGGACGCGCTGCCGCTCGCGGAAGCCACGGGCCTGCCGTACGCGAGCCGCCATGCGAACAAGATGCACGCATGCGGCCACGACGGCCACACCGCGATGCTGTTGTGCGCGGCGCGCCATCTCGCGGCGACGCGCCAGTTCTCCGGCACGCTGAACCTGATCTTCCAGCCGGCCGAGGAAAACTTCGGCGGCGCGAAGGCGATGATGGACGATGGCCTGTTCGACCGCTTCCCGTGCGACGCGATCTTCGCGATCCACAACATGCCGGGCCGCGCGGCCGGCGACATGGCCTTCCGCACCGGCGCCGCGATGGCGTCGGCCGACCGCGTGACGATCACGCTGCGCGGCGTCGGCGGGCACGGCGCGATGCCGCATTTCGCGCGCGATCCGATGTCGGCCGCGGGCAGCATCATGGTCGCGCTGCAGACGATCGTCGCGCGCGAGGTCGACGCGCAGCATGCGGCCGTGATCACGGTCGGCAGCGTGCAGGCCGGCGAGACGTTCAACATCATTCCCGAAACCGTCGTGATGAAGCTGTCGGTGCGCGCGCTGAACGCCGACGTGCGCGCGCTGCTCGCGCGCCGCATCGAAGCGCTCGTGAAAGGCCAGGCGGAAAGCTTCGGCATCACCGCGGAAGTCGACTACGACTACGGCCACCCGGTGCTCGTCAATCACGCGGAGCCGACCGCGTTCGCAGCCGATATCGCGCGCGGGATGCTCGGCGCCGAACGGGTCGAAACCGGCGCCGCGCCGCTGATGGGCAGCGAGGATTTCGCGTTCATGCTGGAAGCGCGCCCCGGCTGCTATGCATTCATCGGCAACGGGATCGGCAGCAAGGGCGGCTGCATGGTGCACAACCCCGGCTACGACTTCAACGACGACATTCTCGCGATCGGCGCGAGCTACTGGGTTCGCGTCGCCGAAGCCTGGCTCGCGGCCTGACGGCCCTTCACCACGCAGTTTCGCGCTTACCGGGGGAACCCCATGGAAACGTCCGCCCTTTCGCTCGCCGGCACGCCGGCCGATGCACGTGCCGCCGCGAAGAAACGCCGCCTGATCGCGGCCGCCGCCGTCGGCAACGCGCTCGAGTTCTATGACTTCACGGTCTACAGCTTCTTCGCCATCCTGATCGGCAAGCTGTTCTTTCCCGTGCATTCGTCGTTCGGGCAATTGATGCTCGCGGTCGCGAGCTTCGGCGTCGGCTTCGTCACGCGTCCGCTCGGCGGGCTCGTGATCGGCATGTACGCCGACCGCGCGGGCCGCAAGAAAGCGATGATCCTCACGCTGCTGCTGATGGCGCTCGGCACCGCGGCGATCGCGGTCGCACCGACCTTCGCGCAGATCGGCCTCGCCGCGCCGCTGCTGCTGGTGCTCGCGCGCCTGCTGCAGGGGTTCGCGTCGGGCGGCGAAGTCGGCGCATCGACGACCCTGCTGCTCGAACAGGCGCCGCAGCATCGTCGCGGCTTCTACGCATCGTTCCAGTTCGCGAGCCAGGGGCTCGCCGCGCTCGCGGGCGCGCTCACCGGCGTCGCGCTGACGTCGACGCTGAATGCCGCACAGCTCGAAAGCTGGGGCTGGCGCGTGCCGTTCATCATCGGCACGCTGTTCGTGCCGATCGGCTATTGGCTGCGCAAGACCGTCGAGGAGGTACCGGCTACCGCCCCCGCTGCCGCGCACGACGAACCGGTCGCGTCGCTGCCGCTCGCCGACGTGCTGCGCCATCACGGCAAGGCCGTGTTCGCGGGCCTCGGCGTGACGATCGGCGGCACGTCGATCCACTACATCATCGTGTTCTACATGGCGATCTACGGCGTGCAGGTGCTGCACCTGCCGACCTGGCTGTCGATGACGGCCGGCTGCGTCGCCGGCGCGATCCTGATGCTCGTGACGCCGATCGGCGGCCACCTGTCCGACGTCTACGGGCGCAACCGGATCGTCTGGTGGACGCGCATCGTGCTGATGGCCGCGATCTACCCGGCGTTCATCGCGCTGAACCGCTGGCCGGGCGCCGCGTCGCTGCTGTCGATCATCGCGGCGCTGTCGATCGTGCATGCGATCAACATCGGCGCGACTGGCGCGATGCTCGGCGAACTGTTCCCGCGTGCGGTGCGTGCGACCGGCGGCGCGCTCGTGTACAGCGTCGGCGTCGCGATCTTCGGCGGCTTCGCGCAGTTCTTCGTCACGTGGCTGATCGCGGCGACGGGCAATCCGAACGCGCCTGCGTGGTATGCGATCGGGTGCGGCGTGCTGACGCTGCTCGCGGTGCGATGCATGGATGAGAAGGCCGGGAAGTCGCTCGATTGAGCGGCGGCCGATGCGCGGCACGCGATTGACGTGGTGCGCGCGCATCGGGCATGATCGTTCCATGCGCCACGCCACGACCACTCATTCGACCACCACGCGCACGACCGCCTTCGGCGGGCTCGTGCGGCGAGTGCGCGCAAGGTCGTAGCGCCACCGATTCCTCACAGGCCCCGCCGGTTCCGGACGGGGTCTTTCCGCTTCTCCGTCCGTACCGGTCACTCAGGAGAATGCGATGTCCGAAGCCCCTTCCCCCAAACGCGCGCTGCTCGTCGTCGACATGCAGGTCGGGCTGTTTCATGGTCCCGATCGTCCGCACGACGGCGAACGTGTGCTTGCGAACATCAACCGGTTGATCGGCCTCGCGCACGAAGGCGGTGCGCCGGTGTTCGCCGTGCGTCACACCGGGGCCGCCGGCACGCCGATCGCGCCCGATTCGCCGCTCGCCGCGCTGCTGCCGGAACTTGCGATTGATCCCGCGCGCGACACCGTGTTCGACAAGACCCGGCCGAACTGCTTCGCGGGCACGCGGCTCGCCGAATGGCTGCGCGCGGCCAACATCGGCGAACTCGTCGTCACCGGGATGAAGACGCAGTACTGCGTCGATACGACCTGCCGCGCCGCCGCCGATCTCGGCTTTCGCGCGGTGCTCGTTGCCGACGCGCACACCTGCATGGACACGCCGGCACTGCCGGCCGAGCGGATCGTCGCGCATCACAATGCGACGCTTGGCGGACCGTTCGCGGTGCTGACGACGACCGAGGCGTGCGGGTTCTGATGCACAGTGCTCGCAAGACGAAGTCCGAGCGCGATCGCTTCAGCAAAGTGTCGCCGCATCGATTGCCTTGATGCACGAGGAAGTGTCGTGAACTGAAACGACCTTCCTCGAGAGCACTGCATCTCTCGACAGAAATTCGCTGAGCCGCTTGTCGAAACGATATGAGAACTTGATCAAGTCGACGGTGTTCCTGAAAGTCTCTTTGGGTAACTTTCCCGTCATCGTTGAGCCAACGAAACGCTTGATCAAGCGTATCGCTCTCACACTGAACGCAACCTCCACCCTCAGGATCAGTGAACACTCGGCAAGCAGCGGATACATCCGCTTGTCGTACGCACCTTCGACAAACCAGTTGTCCTGCTCGATGATCTTCTCAATGGTCGCTGCCATCGACGCATCCGAGTTCTTCACGAACTCCGTACCACTCATGTCCCAATAGACGTTGTCGAATTCGTACGTGGTGACACTAAACTTGCGTGCCAATTCCACGGCAATCGTCGATTTCCCCGCGCCCGACGGGCCGATAATGCAAACCTTCATGTTTCGGTCTCTGTTCAATCACGCATCCGAATGCTCACTCATGAAGTGTTTCAGCATCGGCAGGAAGAAATCACGCCTTCCGATCAGCGCGCATTCCGTTTCAAAAAAGGGAAACCACTCGAAACTGAATTCGATGGATTCCCCACCGGAACCTGGATCGACCTCGAAATGCGTCCAGTGCACCTTCATTGTAATAGCCTCACTCACCGTAACGTGGACGACATGCCGGTGCTGTCGCGGGTGAGCGGCCGAAACGCGCCGCAAGCGCAGCACTTAGAGCAAGTTTCCACCTACAGCACGACGCAATCTTTCGCGGACCATTGGGAAAAGGTCCGATGGATGTGCGCGTGAGTCTGAAAGACTCGCTGTCTGCCCTCGTTCGGAAGCAACCTGTATCCTTCCATCTTCTTCAGCCAGTCACGTTCGCCCCAGTTGCACCAGATGAGGACCTGGCGGGTCTCTTTGAGGTAGCGGCGAAGCAAGTCGGCCCGGACGTAGAGCAGCTTGTGCTTGCCGCCAAAATAGCCTTCGCCTGCTTCTCTGTAGAGTGTTGCGGGACGGCCGCTTGAATCGAAGAAGTCGATTTCGCGGTTACAGCAGGAGAGGCCAAGACGCTGGATCAGGCTTGGCGCTGGAATGTCAAAGCCCGAGAAGGTGTTGTACGCGGAGTGGTAGGATTCCCACCCAAACTGGATAGACGGTAGCTCAATCCGGACACCCGGAATATGGCGGGTGGTGGGAACGTCGAACTCAAGGACCGACGCTTCCTCATCGGCCGTTGTCACGCCGGACATCGATGCAATCTTGATAGTGGTGGACCGCTTCCCGCCGGAGCTGTAGTCCGCCAAATACTCATCGAACGCCTCCACCGTCTGGCGGCGGTATTCGTCGTTGCGCTTGAGAAGATGCCGCGCGAAGCTATGCCGGTGGCCGGGTTCTCCTGCGAACAGATAGTACTCGTTGGCTCCGTCCGGGACCTTGTGGTTCCCTGGGTAGTCGATCGACAGGAACCTCGACCTGATCGTGTCCACGTCCTGCTTGGCAACGAACATCCCGCGCAGGAATGCGAAGAGCTCTCGATCGCGCGCGCTGTCAGCCCCTTGGACAAATCCTTCAACGAGCACCCATTCACCTTGATGCCCATTGATCTCGGGGACAACCAGGAGCGTGTGCCAGTTCGGCGTGTATCCGCCGGCCACCCATTCCTCGGTAGTCGCAGCAGGCGGTCCAAAGAGATCCGGCAAGGGGGGCATCCACTCGGGGGGCGCCTTGGGGAAAGTAGGATCTACACCACAGTCGGCAGTCCGACTGCCTTGGCGCCAATCCGGTAGCTTCCGGTTTGCGTCGCGCTCACCCCACATCTCGAAGAATGCGATCCAGGAATACTTCTTCCCGTAGCGATCAACCTTATTTTCGTCGCCAGCATTCCAGGAGTCCCGGCCAATCTCGGACTCAATATGCTTGAACCGCTCGGCCCGGTACCCCAGGTCGAACATGCGCCGCTCGATCTTTGCTCGCACCCGAACGTAGTCCGGCTTGGTCTCGTCGTAGTTTGCCCTGTTAGGGATCAGACCACCGATGGTGTAGTTGCCGAAGTCCATTCGGATGGCGTTCCCAATCACATCCTTGACGGAGTCGTCAGGCGTTCCATCGCTGGAGAATGGTGATGGGGTATTTGGGAATGGTCGGCTGAGGTAGCGGCCAGCCGTTCTCGGCAAATTGACGCACCCCGCTCGCTGCGCCACCTCGATGATGCCAAGCGCGTAATCCCGCATGAGCGTGTGGTGCGTCGCGTGGCGCGCGCGAGGAGCGAACATCTGCCGGTAAACCTTCTGAGCCAAATCTCCAAGTAGCGGTCGAAACGAAGTCGCCTTTTTCGAATCGACCAGCGACAGAGCCGTCCCGTAGGCGGCGGCAAGCATCCGTTCCGGCAGATACGGGTCGTTGAAGTTCAAGCATGCCACAACGTGCGAGAACAGCACATCCGGATGTTGCTCTCCAATCAGTACGAGTGCCTTGGTCGCAAGATCGCGATCGCTGCGGACAACAGTCGTCAGGACCAGGGAAAACAGCACCACAAGCTCGGTTGCCGCATCACGATTCATGTTCACGGTGTCGAGTTTCTCTGCCCATGTCAGCAGTCGATGGATGGTCGGGGACGCATATCTACGTCGTAGGTATTCGGACCAGTGCAGGTCGCGGTCAGCCATCGGGTAGCGCGACAGATACTTGTATAGTCGCTTGGCATGATAGGGATGGTTGGGCTTCGTTGCGACGGCCGCCAACGCATCCACGACGCGCTCCCAGGTCATGGAACCTACGCCCAAGTACTTGTTGATGATCATCCGCGTACCCTCGGTGAAGGCGGTCGGACTCCTCCAGAAAAGGCCCTCGATGAACGGCTCGAAATACGCGTCCAGGTCCTGCACGTCCTCTGACAACGCGAAAAAGAGCTCACGGTGCCTTGGAGGGATTTTCTTCCCGACGCGCTCCGGAAACTCCGTGATCAGTGCTTGCGCCCATCCAGGCTCCGCATAGTGGCCGAAGTTTTGATTGGTCAGCCGGAAGACTTTCGCGAGTGGAGAGGTGGCCGCAAAGCTGCGCTTGATGGCAGCTGGTGATGACACATCTAGGTATGCCTTGAGTAGGTGCCTAGCTATCAAGTGGTCACTGAACCTCTGATAGGGCAATCGGTACACCACTCGTGACTTGTACTGTCCGGATTTCGTTGAGTACCAAATGGCGTCCTCTTCGATGAGCCCGTTCGTACGCATCGTCTCCAAAAGCCCGCGCCGTTGAGCAGGTCGTAATGCAGGGTAGCTCGCGGCGACGATTCGGTCCGCCTCTGACGGAAGAACATAACCGCGCAGGTTCGCTGCCATGCAGGGCGCAAAACCGGCAATCCGTTTGTCGGCGAACTGATCGCCACCTTTCAGCAAGACCCAGCACCCCTTGGGCTGCAGCCCGAATCCGTGTTCGATTGGCTCCCCAATACGATTGACGAATGACTCCAACACATACGTCATACCGCGCTGTCCGGAGGCGATGCCTGCGAAGCCCTTTGCCAGCTTCTTGCCCGACAGGCTCTGAAGCGATTGGCATATGAGCTTAAGCGTGAGAGGGCGCGAGAACTCGCGGTCCAACAGCGGAACCTCCGGTAGTGGCAGCTGATAGTACTGAAAGAAGGCCGCCTGTGCATCAAACTCCTGATCGTCGAAACCGTAATGCTGAAGTCGATGAAATTTCTCTAGATCGGCCTTTTCAATGGCTATGGCCTCGAACGGAGTCCGACATGTCACGACCAACCCAATGTTTGGGTGCTCAGCGACGAGCGAGAGCAAGGCACCGATCGCCTGTCGCCACTCGCGCCGACGTCCCTCATTGACGCCATCGATGATGACAACAGTCCGTCCCCTTGCCCCTCTTCCAACATTCTCTAGCTCGGCAAACTTGTCCTCAACCGAAATCACCTCTCCGAGACGCGCGCCAATATCTGCAAGTACGTTGCCCTCGAAGTTCTTTGCCAGCACCAAGACTGTGGGCTCTTCACGGATAAGGCGTTCACTGGTGACATCGCACATCAGGTGTGTCTTACCCGTACCCCACTCACCGCCGATCAGGAGGATTGGATCGAAGAGCACCTTAAACGAGGAGCTGGCCACATATTCAGCTTCATCGCGAACGACACGCAGGCAGTTGCCAATCGCATCCAAGCCGGCGCGTACGGTGTTATGCGCGGAAGAGTAGCTCCCGTCGTCCGGGCCCAGCTTGGCTTCCTCTGCCCGCCAATGGGCGACATCCTCCATCAAGCTGCCGTTGATCTGAGACAGTCGGCCTGCCCATTCATCGCCCGCAGTGCTATCGCGAGAACGCAGGCGGTCCATCATCGCCGGCAGCGATGCGCCAGCGGCGTCAACCAGTTGCTCAATCTCTGCGGGTCTTTGGCTGTGATGCTTGGCACGGTCCCAAGCCAGGGCGAACTCGTCGAAGACCGACTGGAAGCGCGCTCGTGCAGCATCGCCACATGCGACGTTGTCGATGGCGATGGACAAGGCGGCAATCCGGAGGTTGGGTGCGCTCGGATCGATGCCGGGCGTATACCTTTGTATTTGGTCCCTGCAAAGACCGACCAGTACCGCCGAAAATGCTATCGGATCAAAGGGCATAGTTCACTGTATGGAAGCTAAAAGGCATCGCAATCTGGGCGGGATGGAGTTACTCACGCTTCTTAGATTGTTGAATAACGGTATCGGAATTCTATGGAAAGTCAATGGTGATTTTCGACGCACGGAACTTACTGTACAGCCTATTGAGAAAAGACACCTACCGCAAGCGAAGTGCGAGGAGTCCATAATCGCAAACACGCATGATGCCAATTACGGATCGCTACCCCGCATCTACGTCTGGCCGCTGGTCGTCCGTCGAACAAGTCTGCTAGCGATACCAATTATGTCGATCACTTTCTGCTTGCCGAGATACAAAATACTGTTGCCGACGATCTCTTACGATGAACCCGTTGAGGACGTTTCTGCGCGAGCGCTCACTCTAATGCACCGTTAGCTTGCCCGGGATACAGGACTTGCTAGCAGGAGTGGGAGGCGGGTAAGCAACGCGTGGACGCTGGCTTCACGAATCATTTTAAGACGCATTAGTAGCCGCTTGCATCCTAATGCCCCCGCTGCGCCGCACGATGACAAGTCGACCTCGGAATACGGATACCCCAATTTCTAGCTCGTTAAAACTTTATAGAATGTGAACCTACCGAGCACGCATTATCGGTAGCGCGACGCCTCATAATTTTTTTCTACAAGATTGGCAAAAAAATGGCGGACGAATTACGTGCGGCGCACATATAGCGTCACTTAACGCCAGCACAACACATTAAATGAGTCGAGAAATGCAACCAAACATGGCGGCTATCCAGCGAGTCTCATATACGCAAAAAGGCACGAGCCTATCCAGCCCGTGCCTTCCCCTGAGCACACCGCCCCGCTCAGAACGTATGCATCATCCCCACATACGCGCCCGTCTGCGACTCGCCCGTCAGCGGGCTCGTACCCGACGTCGCATCCCGCGGCGTCGCGAGCAACGAGAAGTTCGAATTCCCGCCGTTGCGCGCATACGCGACCGTGCCGTACAGGAACGTGCGCTTCGACAGGTTGTACGTAGTACCGAGCACATACATCATCGCGTGCCCCGACGGATCGTGCGACGCATCGCCGCCGCCGTCGCCGACCTTCACGTAATACCCGCCGCCCGTCACCGCCCACTGCGGCGTCGCGGTGTAGGTCGCGCCGAGCCAGTAGTGATCCGCACGATCGGCGACGCCGGCCGGGCTGTCCGGCGCCTGGTAGTGCGTATACGCGCCCTGGATCTTGAACTTCGACACCTTCACGTTCGCGCCGACGAAGTACTCGCGCGACGCGGTGAAGATATTGCTGAACTTGCCGTTGTTGTCGCGCAGTTCGTCGTAGATGCCGCGCACGTCGAGCACCGGCGAATGGTACGAGATCATGATCCCGTCCGAGCGGCCGAAATCGTCGGCCGCGCCGTAGTTGAAGCCGCGCGACTGGTTGCCGAACGCATATTGCGCCTGCACGTCGAAGCCGCCGATCACCGGGCTGTGATATTCGATGTTGTTGCTGCTTTGCTGCCAGTTGCGGCCGCGCACGAGCGACGCCGACGAAAACGCCTGCTGCACGAACGGATCGAATTCCCACACGCCGTCGCTGTCGATGAACAGGTTGCGGCCGGCCTGCAGCTGGCCCCACGTGTCGCTCTTCAGGCCGACATACGCGCGCCGCGACCACATGCGCCCGCCGCCCGTCTGGCCGTTCATCACCTGGAACGCGGTTTCGAGGTTGAAGACCGTCGACAGCCCGCCGCCGAGATCCTCGATGCCCTTCAGCCCGAACATGCTGGTGCCCCAGTCGCCGCTTTCCGCACTCCAGCGCGACTTGCTACCGTTCGGCGTCGCGATGTGGTTCAGGTATTCGACGCCGCCGTCGACACGGCCGTACAGCGTCACGCTCGTTTGTGCGAATGCGGCCGCCGGCGTGGCGGCCGCGATCAGCCATGCGAAATGTTTGAGTCGCAAAATGATGCCCCCTCGGAGTCTCGACCATCCGACGCGCGCCCCATGCGCGCGCCCGGTCATCCGCGATCGATCGAAAAACGTCCGGGGCCGGCCGCGCAGAGCGCGAGCAGGCCGCCCGAGATCGCGATGTTCTTGTAGAAATGAATCATGTTGTTGATCTGCTCGCCGCCCGTCATCGTCCAGTAATGGTGGCCGATGAGGCCGGTGCCGATCGTATAAAGCGCAAGCAGCAGCGCGAGCGGCCGCGTCTGGAAGCCGACCAGGATCGCGATCCCGGCGAACAGCTCCATCGCGACGGAGATCGCCGCGGACACGATCGGCGCGGGCGCGCCTTCCGAACCCATGAACGCGATGGTACCGGGAAAGTCGACGATCTTCTTCCAGCCGAACATCACGAACAGGATCACGAGAAGAATACGGGAAAGCAGCAGCAGCACATCGCGCTGGGACGCGAGAAACGGTTGATTCGGTGTCATGGTGTCGATCAACGAAAAACGATGCGCGGCTGGCGCACCGGATTGCCAATGAACCGGGACGGGCGGCCGCCTGCGCCGCCCGCCCCGCTCTGCAACAACCGGCATCGGGCTCGGCCCGATGTGCTGTGCTCCTCCTCTTGTTCGATGCTGCTCTCTTCTTCGATGTTGCGATGTCGCGATGTTGCCCTGCTGCTTCGTCGCGCGCCGCGTCAACGCAGCTTCGCGACGTCCTGATCGGTCACCTTCGCGGCCGGATTGCCGAACTGCCCGGTCAGGTAGTTCGTCAGCGCGGCGATCTGCGCATCCGACAGATCGTGGCGGAACGCCGGCATGCCGACGTCCTCGCTGCCGGCCTTGCGCTGCACGCCGTTCAGGATCACCTGCACGAGGTTGGTCGGATTCGGTGCGCCGACCGTCGAGTTATGGAACAACGGCGGGTAATACCCGTCCGGCGTGCCATTGCCCTGCATCTGGTGGCAGGTCGCGCAGTTGCCGAGATACAGCCGCGCCGGATCGATACCCGACGACGCGAGCGCGACGCCGCGCAGCTTCAGGCCGTCCTCGGCCGGCTTGCCCCACGACGAGCGCGACTGCTTCGCGTCGCCGCTGGCGACGGCCGGCACCGTGCGGATGTACGTCGAGATCGCGCCGATGTCGGATTCCGTCATCTTCGAGAAGCTGTGCTCGATCGCCTCGGCCATCGGGCCGGCCGCCTGCGCGACGCCCGGCACGCTGCCGGTGCGCAGGTACTGCACGAGCTGCTGCTGCGTCCAGCCGCCGATCCCCGCGTTCGGGTCGGACGTGATGTTGTAGCCGTCCCAGCCCGCGAGCACCGAGCCCGACAGGAAGCTGCCGCCCGTCTCGTCGAGCGACTTCTCCTGCATCGCGATGCCGCGCGGCGTGTGGCACGTGCTGCAGTGCGCGAGGCCCTGCACGAGGTACGCGCCGCGGTTCCACTCGGCGCTCTGCGCCGGCTTCGGCTGGTACACGCCATCCTTCAGGAACAGCCAGTTCCAGATCTTCAGCGGCCAGCGCATGCTCAGCAGCGCGGGGATCTCGTTCTTCGGCGGCGCCTGCTTGACCGGTTCGACGCCGTGCATGAAGTACGCATACAGCGCCTGCACGTCGTCGTCGTTGATCTTCGCGTACGACACGTACGGCATCGCCGGGTACAGGTTGTCGCCGTTCTTCGAGACGCCGTGACGCACCGCGCGCTCGAAGTCGTCGAACGTCCAGTTGCCGATGCCCGTATCGGGATCGGGCGTGATGTTGCTCGTGTAGATCTTGCCGAGCATCGGGATCGGCATGCCGAGGCCGCCCGCGAACGGCTTGCCGCCTTTCGCGGTGTGGCACGCCATGCAGTCGCCCGCGATCGCGAGATATTCGCCGCGCTTGACCTGCGCCGGATCGGCCGCGTCGGCCGCGCGCGCGAGGCCCGGCAGCGCGAGGCAGCCGGCGACGAGGAAGGTGAGAGTAGATTTCCGCACGGTCAGACTTCCTTCTTCAGCGTGTCCGACATCCGCAGCGCGAGCGCCGCGATAGTCAGCGTCACGTTTACCGTACCGACGGTCGGCATCGTCGAGCTGCTCGAGATGAACAGGTTCGGATGGTCGAACGTGCGGCAGTCCTTGTCGACGACCGAGTCGCGTGCATCCGCGCCCATGATCGTCGCGCCCGTGATGTGGTTGTTCGGCGCGAACTCGTCGTTGAAGACGACTTCGGTGCCGCCCAGCACCTTCGCGGCCGTCGCATAGACCTCGCGCGTGTGCACGGCGCCGCGCTTCACGTAGTCGTCGATCGCGTACGTGATTTCGGGGCGCGGGATGCCGATCGCGTCGGTGGCCGTCTTGCTCGGCACGATGCGGTTCTCGGGTTGCGGCAGGATTTCGTGGAAGCAGTCGAACTGCACGTAGCGCGCGGAACGGTCGCGGATCTGCGCGTCGAGCTCCTCGGGCTTCATCAGCTTGCCGCCCTTGAAGATCTTCTGCGTCTCCTGGTTGATGCGCGACATGTTCGACAGGTGGATCTTCTTCGCGGCTTCGGTCGCACGGAACGGCCCGTCGCGGAAACCGATCAGCGACGTCATCTCCTGCGGGCCGCGGCCCGGCCACAGTTTCTCGTTCGCGTAGAACGACACGCCGGTGCCCGGGTGGTCCATCAGGTTGCGGCCGACCATGTCGGAGCTGTTCGCGACGCCGTTCGGGAAATCGCGGTTCGCCGACATCAGCAGGATCTTCGGTGTCTCGATGCCGTTCGCCGCAACCACGAAGTACTTGCCTTCGACGCGATGGTCGGCGCCGGACTTGTCCTTGTAGATCGCCGCGACGATGCGCTTGTTCGGGCCGGTTTCCAGCTTGTAGACGACCGCGTTCTCGATCAGCTTCGCGCCGGCCTGCTCGGCCTTCTCGACGTGCACGATCCCGTTGTACATCGCGCCGATCGGGCAGATCGGCATGCAGTTGTTGTTCCCGCAACAGGTTGGCCGGCCGTCGTACGGACGGCTGTTGCGCGCGACCGGCTCGGTCACCACGTGGAACTTCGGGTCATAACCGTTGAGCGCGCTCTTGATCGTCTGCTCGTTGAACGACAACGGCAGCGGCGGCATCGGGTACGGCTGCTTGCGCGGCGAGTACAGGTCTTCCTCGGGGCCCGGGCCCCACACGCCGAGCTCTTCCTCGGCGCGCTGATAGTAATGCTCGAGGTCGTCGTACTGGATCGGCCAGTCGCGGCCGACGCCGTACACGGTCTTCATCTTGAAGTCGTTCGGGATGAAGCGCCACGCGGACGCGGCCCAGTGCCACGTCGTGCCGCCCACCGCGCGGATGTACTGCGAGTTGAACTTGTGCTCGCCCTTCAGGACCAGGTAGTCGTTCGGCGGGCCGTATTCCGGATGCGGCGCCCACGGGCTCGACGGGTACGGCGCCATGAAATCGGTCTTGTCGGTCTGATTCCGAAAGCGCTCGACGATTTCCCAGCGCGGCATGCGCGGGCCGGCTTCCAGCAGGATCACCGACTTGCCCGCCATCGCGAGCTGGTGTGCGACGATCGCGCCTGCGACACCCGAACCGACGACGACGACGTCGGCCTTTTGCGTATCGGTATCGGCCATCAGGCTTGCCTCTCGATCGGTTTTTCGGCCCAGAAGCCGGGTTTGTTGGGGCAATACGAAGGGATCACGAGCGTATCGGATACGACGCTGAACATTAATGCTTCTTCGTAGGTAATCACGACGTTGTCGACGATGCCGAGATACCACGCTTCAAGAATCTTGAGCGCGAGCGCTTCCTGATCGGGATTCAGCGAGCCGGACGCGAGTGCGCCGGCGAGTTGCGGCAGGCTGTCGGCCGTCTTGAACGAGCCCTTCTGCAATGCCTGCAGGAAGCGCTGGCCGAGCACGCGGCTCAGCCCCTTCTTGCCGGTCAATGCTTCGGAAAGCGTCATGAACGTATCGAGCGGCGCGGTGCCGGGCGCATCGGCCAGGGCCCGCAACGCCAGCGAGCCCGTGAGGCCCGCCGCCGTCAGCGCCAGTGCGCCCTGCAGCCATTGACGCCGCGTGATGCCGGTTGCGGCTGCGTCGCCATCGCGACGCGAATGGGGAGTGTTGTCGTTGTGCATGTTTCCTTCTCTCGAACGCCGGATTCGGGAAAACCACGCTTGATATTTCTCAAACTTCGGCGCGGACCTGAAATGTACGCGCACAAATCGGATCGAACAATCTTTTTATAGTCCATTAAATGTTCCGCAATCCGAGACAATCGACATTTCGCTGCATTTTTGTGTCGTCGACGCGACAAATCTGCGACGGACGCACCGGTGTCGCATACCGGCGACACACTGCGGCTGCGCGCGACGATGCGTGCGCACGACGGTCGGTTAGAATCCCGTGCAATCAAACAGAAAGCTTCCCTCCGAGGGCAATCGAGCGATGAAGCAGCACGACAAACAGAACAACACGATTCGAACCAACCACACCACACGGCTGCTCTGGCGCATCGGTGCCGTCGCGGCGCTCGGCGGCGCCGCGGCCCTGTCGCTGCATGCGCTCGCGGCGCGCACGGTGAGCGTGTCGCCGCAAGGCACCGTCACCGAAGTCCGGCAGACCGTCGTCAAGTTCGACGAACCGATGGTCGCGTTCGGCTCGGCGTCCGCGCCGAATCCCGCGCGCGTGACCTGCAACGACTCGACCGCCGCGCGCGGCCAGGGTCACTGGCTCGACGACAAGACCTGGGTTTACGATTTCGAAAACGACCTGCCGCCCGGGGTGCGCTGCTCGGTCGCGCTCAACGACACGCTGCGCTCGGTCGCCGGCAATGCGGCCAGCGGCCCGCGCCGCTTCACGTTCCAGACGGGCGGCCCGTTCCCGGTGAACGTGCGCCCCGGCTCGCGCGAGATCGAGGAGCGGCAGGTCTTCGTGATGAAGCTGAACGGCCCGGCCGAACCGCGCTCGGCGCTCGCGAACATCTGGTGCGAAGCGGCCGGCATCGGCAACCGCATTCCCGTCACGGCCGCCGACGACGATACGCGCAACGCACTGCTCGACCATTTCGGGCTGAAGAAGGACGCCGCGCGCGTATTGACGCTGTCGTGCTCGCAGGCGCTGCCGGCGAGCGCGAAGATGCAGCTCGTGTACGGCAAGGGCGTCGCGAGCCCGAGCGGCATCGCGAACGAAACCGAACGACGCTTCGATTTCACCGTGCGCGCGCCGTTCGCCGCGAGCTTCTCGTGCGAACGCGAGAACGCGAAGGCGCCCTGCACGCCGCTGCGCCCGCTCACGCTGTCGTTCAACGCGCCGATCTCGCGCAAGAACGCCGAGGCGATCAAGCTGCGCGGCTCCGACGGTTCGCTGTCGCCGACCTTCGCGGCCGACGACCACAGCGAGGAAGTGACGACCGTCACGTTCAACCCGCCTTTGCCCGCGCAGGCCGCGCTGACGATCGAACTGCCGTCGGGCCTGCGCGACGTGACCGACCGCTCGCTGTCCAACGCCGACCTGTTCCCGCTGGCGACGCGCACCGCGCCGATGCCGCCGCTCGCGAAATTCTCGTCGGGCACCTTCGGAATCGTCGAGCGCTTCGCCGAACCCGATACGCCGGCGCTCGTGCCCGTCACGCTGCGCAACGTCGAGGCCGACCTGCATATCGCCGGCCTCAACGCGGGCGGCGCGCAATTCGCGAACCTGAAGGTCGAGAACGACACCGCGATCCGCCAGTGGATGCGCACCGTCGACCGCTTCGACAACTGGTCGATGACGGCCGGCTCGATCGACAGCCAGATTCCCGGCCTGCTCCAACGCAAGGGCCAGCACCCCGTCTACGTGCCGCTCCAGGCCGGCGAAAAGCAGCCCGCGCCGAAGGACCGCCGCATCGACGTACGCTCGCTGTCGCTGCTCAAGGGCGAGCCCGGCGCGCAGGCGCTGACGCTGCCGCAGGCCGACCCGAAGACGCTGCGCCCGTTCGAGATCGTCGGCGTGCCGATCGACAAGCCCGGCTTCTACGTGCTCGAACTCGCGTCGCCCGCGCTCGGCCGCTCGCTGCTCGCGAAGCCGTCGAGCATGTACGTGCGCACCACCGTGCTCGTCACGAACCTCGGCGTGCACCTGAAACAGGGCCGCGAGAACAACCTCGTGTGGGTCACGACGCTCGACAAGGGCAAGCCCGTGCCGAACGCGCAGATTCGCGTGTCGGACTGCAACGGCGATGAAATCGCCGCCGGCAAGACCGATGCGCAGGGCCTGCTGAAGATCGACGGGCCGTTCGAACCGAAGCACGAATGCCGCTCGTCCGAGCGTTTCGACGACTACTTCGTGTCGGCGCGCGTCGACGATCCGAAGACGGGCCCCGACATGGCATTCGTCAGCTCGGGCTGGAACCGCGGGATCGAATCCTGGCGCTTCAACGTGCCGACCGACACCGACAGCGCACCGACCATGCGCGCGCACACGGTGTTCGACCGCACGCTGCTGCGCGCAGGCGAAACCGTGTCGATGAAGCATTTCATCCGTACCGAGACGCTGCAGAGCCTCGCGTTCCCGTCGCAATACCCGACGCGCGTGACGATCCGCCATCTCGGCACGGGCCAGACGTACAAGCTGCCGCTCACGTGGGCCGCCGATCACAGCGCGGACACGCAGTTCACGCTGCCGCCGGCCGCGAAGCTCGGCGAATACAGCGTCGAACTTGCAGCCGGCCCGGAAGACGCGCCGACCGCCACCTACTACAGCGGCAGCTTCCGCGTCGAGGCGTTCCGCCTGCCGGTGCTGAAGGGATCGATCGGCGCGCTCGACGCTCAGAAGAGCCCGCTCGTCGCGGTGAAGGAAGCGCCGCTCGCGGTGCAGATCGACTACGTGTCGGGCGGCGGCGCATCGAACCTGCCGGTGCAGGTGTCGGCGCTGATGAAGTGGGCGTCGCCGCCGTTCGCGGATCGCTTCGAGGACTTCAGCTTCACGCCGTATCGCCCCGACACGAGCGACGGCAACGCCGACGACGATTCGCAGGACGGCGACAACGCGTCGTCGTCGAACCACGATCCCGACGCGACGAAGCTGATCGCCGACAAGCTGCCGCTGACGCTCGACCGCAACGGCGCGGGCTCGGTCACGCTCAAGGGCCTGCCCGACGTCGACGCGCCGAAGCGCATCGCGCTCGAAGCGACGTTCTCCGACCCGAACGGCGAAGTGCAGACGATCCGCGGCGACACGATCCTGTGGCCGGCCGCGGTGGTGGCCGGCATCAAGGCCGGCCGCTGGGTGTCGGTCGGCCAGCGCGTGCCCGTGCAGGCGCTCGCGGTCGACCTGCAGGGCAAGCCGCGCGCATCGGTGCCGATCGAGATCAAGGGCGTCGCGCACATCACGACGTCGTCGCGCAAGCGGATGGTCGGCGGCTTCTATGCGTACGACAACAAGAGCGACACGCGCGACCTCGGCGTGCTGTGCTCGGGCAAGACCGACGACAAGGGCCGCATGGCCTGCGACGCGACGCTCGAACAGGCCGGCAACGTGCAGCTGATCGCGGTCGCGAAGGACGGCGACGGCCGCACGTCGAACGCATCGACGTCGGTGTGGGTCACGCGCGAGGACGAACTCTGGTTCGGCGGCGACAACACCGACCGGATCGACGTGATCCCGGAGAAGACCTCGTACGAACCGGGCGAAACGGCCCGCTTCCAGGTGCGCATGCCGTTCCGCTACGCGACCGCGCTCGTCGCGGTCGAGCGCGGCGGCGTGATGGAAACGCACATCGTCGAGCTGAACGGCAAGAACCCGACCGTCGACCTGAAGGTCGGCGAATCGTGGGGGCCGAACGTCTACGTGTCCGTGCTCGCGCTGCGCGGCCGGATTCGCGAAGTGCCGTGGTACTCGTTCTTCACGTGGGGCTGGAAAGCACCGGTCGAATGGGCGCGCGCGTTCTGGCGCGAAGGCCGCCACTATGAAGCGCCGACCGCGTTCGTCGACCTGTCGAAGCCCGCGTTCCGCTACGGCCTCGGCGAGATCAAGGTCGGCACGGGCGTCCACCGTCTCGGCGTGACCGTGACGACCGACGCGACGCGCTACACGGTGCGCGGCAAGGCGCAGGCGCACGTGAAGGTCACGCTGCCGAACGGCCAGCCCGCGCCGGCCGGCACGCAGATCGCGGTCGCGGCCGTCGACGAGGCGCTGCTCGAACTGATGCCGAACAACAGCTGGGACCTGCTCGACGCGATGCTGCGACGGCGCGCGTACGGCGTCGAGACGGCCACCGCGCAGATGGAAATCGTCGGCCGCCGCCACTTCGGCCGCAAGGCCGTGCCGGCCGGCGGCGGCGGCGGCAGCGCGCCGACGCGCGAGCTGTTCGACACGCTGCTGCTGTGGAACCCGCGCGTGACGCTCGACGCGAACGGCAGCGCGACCGTCGAGGTGCCGCTGAACGACGCGCTCACGCGCTTCAGGATCGTCGCGATCGCGGCAGTCGGCCCCGACCGTTTCGGCACGGGCAGCACGTCGATCCGCAGCACGCAGGATCTGCAGCTGATCTCCGGCCTGCCGCCGCTCGTGCGCGAAGGCGACGCGTTCCGCGCGCAGGTCACGCTGCGCAACACGACCGACCGCGCGATGCAGGTCGTCGTGACGCCGCGCGTGACGGGCCTCGACGTCGCGCCGCAAACCGTGTCGCTCGCGGCCAATACGGCAACCGAGGTCGCGTGGACGATCACCGTGCCCGAGCAGGCGCTCGACGCGGCCGGCGCGCTGAACTGGCGCATCGAAGCGGCCGAGCAAGGCGGCAAGCGCGCGTCCGACGCGCTGGCGGTCGCGCAGAAGGTCGTCCCGGCACTGCCGGTAACCGTGCAGCAGGCGACGCTCGCGCAGGTCGACGGCACGCTGACGGTGCCCGTGTCGGCACCGGCCGGCGCCGTGAGCAACGCACAGGGCGCGCCGCGCGGCGGCATCGCCGTGTCGCTGCAGTCGAAGCTTGCCGACGGCCTGCCCGGCGTGCGCCGCTGGTTCGAGCGCTATCCGTACCGCTGCCTCGAACAGCAGGCGTCGCGCGCGATCGGCCTGCGCGACCCCGCGCAATGGCAGGCGCTGGTCGCGCGCATGCCCGTCTATCTCGACAGCGACGGGCTCGCGAGCTACTTCCCGCCGTCGTCCGACGATTCTCACTACGGCAGCCCGACGCTGTCGTCGTACCTGCTCGTGCTGTCCGACGAGGCGAGCCGGGCCGACCCGCGCTTCGCGCTGCCGGAAGACCTGCGCACGCAGCTCGAAGCCGGGCTCGCGCGCTTCGTCGACGGCCGCATCGAGCGCAACGCGTGGGCGCCGCGCCAGGATCGCGACCTGCGCAAGCTCGCCGCGATCGAGGCGCTGTCGCGCCACGGTGCCGCGCAAGGCCGCATGCTCGGTTCGATCGAGATCGCACCGAACCAGTGGCCGACGTCGGCGGTGATCGACTATCACGCGATCCTGACGCGCGTGAAGGACATCCCTCAACGCGACGAGAAACGCGCGCAGGTCGAACAGATCCTGCGCGCGCGCCTCACGTACCAGGGCACGCAGCTCGTGTTCTCGACCGCGCGCGACGACGACCTGTGGTGGCTGATGACGAGCAACGAGACCAACGCCGCGCGTCTCGCGATGGAATTCGCGGGCGACCCGGCGTGGAAGGACGAGATGCCGCGCATCACGGCCGGCCTGCTCGCGCTGCAGCATCAGGGCGCGTGGCAGACGACGACGTCGAACGCGCTCGGGCTGCTCGCGGTCGAGCGCTTCTCGCGCACCTACGAGAGCACGCCCGTCTCCGGCGCGACGAAGGTCGCGCTCGGCGGCAACGAGCGCGCGATCTCGTGGTCGCAGGCGCCGGCCCCGGCCGACACGCCGGCGTCGGCCACCGCCGCGACCCGCGCCGCCGCCGCGCGCAGCGTGCTGATGCCGTGGCCGCGCGCGTCGCAGGCGCCGGCCACGCTGTCCGTCACGCAGGAAGGCACCGGGCGCCCGTGGGCGACGGTCGAGAGCCTCGCGGCCGTGCCGCTGCGCTCGCCGTTCGCCGCCGGCTACCGGATCACGAAGACCGTCACGCCGGTGTCGCCCGCCGTCAAGGGCGTGCTGACGCGCGGCGACGTCGTGCGCGTGCATCTCGACATCGATGCGCAGAGCGACATGACGTGGGTCGTCGTCAACGATCCGATCCCGTCCGGCGCGACGATCCTCGGTTCGGGCCTCGGCCGCGACTCCGAAGCGGCGACGCAGGGCGAGAAGACGCCCGACGGCGCGTGGCCGGCGTTCATCGAGCGCGACTTCGACGGCTACCGCGCGTACTACGACTATCTGCCGAAGGGCAAATTCTCGGTCGAGTACACGGTGCGGCTGAACAACGTCGGCACGTTCGGATTGCCGCCGACGCGCGTCGAGGCGCTGTACGCGCCATCCGTGTACGGCCTGTGGCCGAACCCGCCGATGACCGTGAAGCCGGCCGACGCGGCCAAGCAGTGAGCGCGTGATGATCGATCGGGTTTTGCCGCGGCCGGCGCGTTTGGCCGGCCGCATATTCGTCGCCATCGTGCTGGCCGCGCCGCTCGTCGCGCATGCGCTGCCCGGTTACGACGACGTGCGCCGCGACTGGCGCAGTTCCGACTGGGTGCTGCTCGCGCGCGACGGCACGCCGCTGCAGCGCACGCGCGTCGACCTCATCGAACGGCGCGGCGACTGGGTGTCGCTCGCGGACGTGTCGCCCGCGTTCCGCGAGGCGATCGTCGTCTCCGAAGACAAGCGCTTCTACGAACATAGCGGCGTCGACTGGCGCGGGATCGCCGGCGCCGCGTGGGGCAACCTGTGGAACGAGCGCACGCGCGGCGCGTCAACCGTGACGATGCAGCTCGCCGGGCTGCTCAGCGATTCGCCGCGCCGCTCGGGCCAGCGCTCGCTGCCGCAGAAGGCCACGCAGGCGATGAACGCGCTGCTGCTCGAACGCGGCTGGCGCAAGGACCAGATCCTCGAGGCGTACCTGAATCTCGTGCCGTTCCGCGGCGAGACGGTCGGGCTCGGCGCACTGTCGCAAGTGCTGTTCGGCAAGGCGCCGTCGGGCCTCGACGCGCGCGAAGCCGCGATCGCGGCCGCACTCGTGCGCGCGCCCAACGCGACGGCCGCGAAGGTCGCCGAGCGCGCGTGCCGGATCCTGCGCGACATGCATGCCGAGCAGGCGTGCGCGTCGCTCGACGGCTACGTGCAGTTCGTCACAGCGCGGCCGGCCAACGCCATGCGCGACGACGGTGCGGCCCTCGCCCCGCACTTCGCACGGCGCATCGCGGCCGAGGTCAGGCCGGCGGCCGGCGCGCAGGTCCGCACGACGCTCGATGCACCGTTGCAACGCTTTGCGCGCGACACGCTGATGCGCGCGCTGACCGAACTCAACGCGCCCGCGCACCGGCGCAACGTGCAGGACGGCGCGGTCGTCGTGATCGACAACGCGACCGGCGAGATTCGCGCATGGGTCGGATCGTCGGGCGCGTTGTCGAGCGCACGCGACGTCGATGCCGTGCTCGCGCCGCGCCAGGCCGGCTCGACGCTCAAGCCGTTCCTCTATGCGCAGGCGCTCGACGAAAAGCGGCTGACGGCCGCGTCGCTGCTCGACGACGCGCCGATCAACCTCGCCGCCGGCGGCGGCCTGTACATTCCGCAGAACTACGACAAGGATTTCAAGGGCTGGGTGAGCGTGCGCAGCGCGCTCGGCGGTTCGCTGAACGTGCCGGCCGTGCGCACGCTCGTGCTCGTCACGCCGCACCGCTTCGCGCGCACGCTGACCGCGCTCGGCCTGCCGCTCGCGCAGGAAGGCGACTACTACGGCTTCAGCCTCGCGCTCGGGAGTGCCGACGTCACGCTGCTGTCGCTGACGAACGCGTATCGCGCGCTCGCGAACGGCGGCGTCGCGCGCAAGGTCGTCGACCTGCCGGCGCCGGCGTCCGGCGCGCCCGCGCATGCGGACAGCGGCACGCGCGTGTTCAGCGAGGCGGCCAGCTTCGTCGTTACCGACATCCTCTCCGACAACAATGCGCGTGTACGCACGTTCGGCTTCGACAACCCGCTCGCGACGCGCTTCTTCTCGGCGGTCAAGACCGGTACGAGCAAGGACATGCGCGACAACTGGACCGTCGGCTTCACGTCTCGCTATACGGTCGGCGTGTGGGTCGGCAACGCGGACGGTTCGCCGATGTGGGACGTGTCGGGTGTCACGGGTGCGTCGCCCGTGTGGTCGGCCGTCGTCGGCTACCTGCACCGCGACCTGCCGAGCCGAGCGCCGCGCGCGCCTATCGGCGTCGAGACGCGCCGCATCACGTTCGAGCGCGACATCGAGCCGGCGCGCAGCGAGTGGTTCATCGCGGGGACGGCGGTCGACACGATCCGGCTCGCCGCGCCCGTCACGCCGGGCAAGGACGGTGCGCGCGCGCCGCTGACGATCGGCGCGCCGACCGACGGCACGATCTTCGCGATCGACCCGGACATTCCGCCGAAGAACCAGCGGATCTGGTTCGAGCGCTCGGCCGGGCGCGCCGCGCGGTTCGCGTGGCGGCTCGACGACAAGGTGATCGGGCATGCCAACCGCGTCGCGTGGATGCCGTGGCCAGGCCGGCACCGGCTCGAACTCGTCGACGCGCGCGGCAACGTCGCGGATGCGATCAGCTTCGAGGTGCGCGGCGCGTTCGCGAAAACGGCCGCGCGCAAGCCTTGAGCGAGCCGCTTACTGACCGGCGGCCGCTTCTCGAACAAGCGGGCAAGCAACGCCCCGATTCGGGACCTAGAATGGAATCTGCGCCGCTTCCACGACGCTCACCGGCTGCCCCCTTCTCCCGGACGCCCGCGACCATGAACATTCGCCATACGCGTTTCACCCGCCCTGCGCTGGGCGCGCTCTGCGTCGCGGCGCTCGCGACGCTCCAGGCCTGCAACGGCGACGCCTGCTTCGGCGTGGATGTCTGCTTCAACAGCAACACGCAAACCGTCTCACTGTCCGGCACTGCTGCCACGGGCAGCGCGCTCGCGAGCGCGCCGGTGGCGGTCAGTTGCGCGGCAGGCTCGGCGACGACGCTGACGGACGGCGGCGGCAACTACCGTGTGACGGTCAACGCCGCGCTGCCGTGCGTCATCACCGTGACGTCGGGCGGCACGAGCCTGCATTCGCTCGCGTACGCGGGCGGCACCTTCAACACGACGCCCGAAACCGAGTTGATGCTGGTCTATCTCGCGGCACAGCTCGGCACGAACACGGCCGGGCTGATCGGCAATTTCCGGGGCAATCTGCACTTCCAGCAGGTGATGGGCAGCCCGAACGCCGTGCAGGCCGCGCAATCCGCAGTCGTGACGAATCTGCAGCAGCGGTATGCGATCACGCTGACGACGCCGGCGTTCCTGACCACGTCGTTCGTGGTCGGGCAACCGGGTGTCGACAGCGATCTCGGTGCGCTGGCGAAAGCGGGAGCGATCGATTCGAATGGATTGCCGGATCCGGTTGCCGTTTCGCTATTGATGCAGGCCGGCGCCGCGCATCCGCTGTAAGCGGCTTACGCGGCCTCACTGCTCCCGCACACGACGGTCGCGGCCTGCTGCTGCGTCAGATACCGCAGCAGCTTCGTCACCATCCATACGACGATGAACGACAGCGCGACGAAAAACACCGCGAGCGGCGTCAGCACGTGGATCGACACGAAGCCGGCCAGCCCCATCATCGCGGACGACACGAGCAGCAGCGCGCATCCCAGGATCGCGCTCGTCAGGCCCGCGATATGCGGAAACAGCGAATTGCCCTTGGCCATCAGCGTCGGATACATCGCGCCCGCGCAGAAGCCCATCACGAGCACCGGCGTCGCGAGCGTCCACACGCGCAGGCCGACGGTCAGCGCCAGCACCAGCATCGCGACCGACGCACCCGCCATCACGCGCGCGCCGATGCGCAGCCGCTGCTCGGCGCTCGGCAGCCCGCGCCCGTGAATCCGGTTCGACAGCCCGCCGAGGAAATACATCAGGCCAATGCCGAGCGCGAGATAACCGAAGAACGTCGGCGGCTTGTGCAGCGTGGTCTGCACCATGAACGGCCCGACGATGTTAAACACGAGTAGGATGCTGTAGCACAGCCCCTGCGCGAGGAAGCAGCTCTGGAACACCGGGCTCGCCAGCACCTTGCCCGCGTTCGCCATCAGCGTACGCGGCTCGAGATGCACCGGTTTCGGCAAGGTTTCCCGATAGCGCCACAGCAGCGCCCACATCACCAGCGAGTAGACGAGCAGGAACACGAGGCAGGCGCGCCAGCCGAACCATTCCTGCAGGTGCGCGCCGATCACCGGCGCGACGATCGGCGCGAGCCCCCATGCGATCGACATGTACGTGAACGCGTGCATCAGCGCCTGGCCGGAAAACGAATCGGTGATGATCGCCTTCGCGAGCAGGTTGGTGGTCGCGATCCCGAAACCCTGCAGGCAGCGCGCCAGCACGAACGTCTCCAGGTTCTGCGCGCCGAGCGACAGCAGGCAGCCGATCGTGTAGATCACGAGCCCGAACGCGAGCACGCGCTTGCGCCCGTACGCGTCGGCGATCGGGCCGAAGATGAGCTGGCCGAGCGCGTAGGCCGCCATGTAGCCGGACACGCTCGACTGGATCGCCTGCGGCGTCGTCGCGAACGAACGCGCCATGTCGGGCAGCGCGGGCACGTAGATATCGATCGCGAGTTGGCCAGCGGACGCGAACAGGCAGATCAGGAACAGCAGGAAGCGCGGCGAATTCGACTCGCGCGCGGAAGTAAGCGTGGCGTTCATGCGACTGGGAAGGATGTCGGGCAGCGGTGACGCGGCCGCGCATGTTCGAATTGCGAACATGCGTGCGATCGTGGCGAATTCCGTATTGTGCCCGTTGTTGCGTCGGGCGACCGGATTCCCCTGGCGCGGGCGAGGTTGAATGCCGATTGCGGCACGCCTGGAAATGCGCTAGCCGGGCTGCTCGGCCACGGTTTTAATGCTGATTTAAGCCGGCGTCCGCATAGTCGCCGGTGGCTCTCTCCGTGAGCCGCACGATTCGTTCATTGTTGATTCGATCAGTATCGTTCGATGGAGATACGAAGATGCGATTCCATTCGTATATGACAGCGGGCGCGCTGGCGCTGATGCCCATGCTCGCGATGGCCGGGCAGGCAGGCACCGCTCCGGCCGCACAACCGATGTTCGTCAATGTCAACGGGCAGGCCGTGCCCGTGAAAGCCGAAACGCACGTCGTCCAGACAGCGATCGGCCCGATGAAGGTCAGCACCTGGAGCTGGCACAGCCCGCAAGATGGTACGAGCTTCGAGATGCGGACGTCGTCGGGCGGCATGTCGCCGGCGGCGCTGCAACAGATGCAGGCCGCGCAGTATCGGATGGCGGCTGCACACGCGCAGATGATCGCGCTGCAGCAGCAGATGATGGCGCTACAGCAAGTCGCGCTCGCCAACGCGCTTGCGATGCCGATGCCGCAACCGGTCGGGTTCGCGATGCCGCCCTGGGCGATGCCTGAGCCAGTCGTCGTCCTCGTGCCGGCTCAACCGCCCGCACGCTCCACGGCGCCGACAGCGCCAGCCACACCGGCAGCACGCGGGTTGGAGATCAAGGCCTGACGCGCGTCGCGCCGCCCGCGCCCTTCCCCGAAACCGCCGGCACGCGCCTGCGGTTTTTTCATTGCGGCACCGAGTTCGGATCAATACTGCGCCTGGTCAGTCGGATTCCTGAACAACTGTTTCATCTCCGCCGACAGCGGATAGTTGAGGCTCACGCCCTTCGGCGGAATCGGCTGCGTAAACCACTGGTTGTAGAGCTTCTCGGCCGCGCCCGACGTCTGCATCTTCGCGATCACGCCGTCGACGACATGCTTGAACGGCGGATCGTCCCTGCGCATCATGCACGCGTAGTTTTCGTGGACGAGCGGCGTGCCCGTCACCGCGTACGCGCCCGGGTTGCGGTCCTTCGCGATCTCGCCGTACAGCAGCGGTTCGTCCATCACGAACGCCACCGCGCGCCCGGTCGTGACGTTCATGAACGCTTCGGCATGATCCTTCGCGCTGATGATCGTCATGTTCATCCCTTTCTCTTCGTTGAGCTTGCGCAGCAGGCGCTCGTCCGACGTGCCGGCCGTCGTCGCGACCGTCTTGCCGGCCAGGTCCGCAAAATCCTTCACGCCTGAATCCTTGCGCGTGCTGAAACGGATCCCATAGAGAAAAATGCTGTTCGAGAACGCGGCCTGTTTCTGCCGCTCGAGCGTGTTCGTCGTCGATCCGCATTCGAAATCGATCGTCCCGTTCTGCAGCAGCGGAATCCGGTTTTGCGACGTGATCGGAATCTCCTTCACCGTGAGGTTCGGCAGGTTCAGGTCCGTCTTCAACTGGTCGATGATGCGCGCCGCGATGTCCCGCGAATAGCCGATGTTCTTCTGCTGGTTGTCCGAATACGAAAACGGCACCGACGATTCGCGAATGCCCAGCGACACGATGCCCGTGTCCTTGATCTTCTTCAGCGTACCGGTGAGCGCCTGCGCATGCGCGGCGCCCGCCAGCGCACAGGACAGCGCGACAGCCAGCCAACGGAAGCGGCGATCCATGCTTTTCTCCTGACGAAACGTTGATCGAGTCGCGATCGTACGCCCGACAAAATTCGCACCGTATCAGGGAAAGCGTCAGGCGCACCCCGCTGCGGCTAACTGCGGCTACGCCGCGGGCAGCCGTTTTCCGTGGCGCGCAAAAACGCCCGCTCCCGCGCGTTTCGCCCGACCGGCCGCTTGCGGGCTCGCCCCCACCTTCTGTGCCACCCGTTCCAAACGCGCGTTCATGCTGCAATGCCGCAACGTAATCGTTTGCGTCTTGCTCTTTTTTCACACAAAACATACTCAAGAAGCCGCCACAGCGGCCGTTACCCAGTGCATGGCGCGTCGCAGCAACCCCGCCGCGACCACCAGACAAAAAACGACAAGGTCCGGTTTTGCCGGACCGGGCACACCGCCGGCACGACGGTTCTATACGAGGATCGACTTTCAACATGAAAGCCAAACGTTTCAATTTCGCGCTGGCGCGTTCCGCTCATGCGCGCATGCTCGCCGGCATGTTGTCTGCCGCCGCCCTCCTGCCCCTCGCCGGCTGCGGCGGCGGAGGCGGCGACGGCAGCAACCCGTCGCCGACCAACGCAGCACCGGCCCCCGCCCCGACGCCGGCCCCCGCGCCCGCCCCGACGACCCCGCCCACCACGTCCGGCAGCAACGCCTGCACGACCCAGCAAGCCGCCGTGCAGATGGCCGCCCAGACCACGCCCGACGAGCCGCCGGTCGACCACCTGATCGTCAAGCTGAAGACGCTGACGGCCACGCGTGCGATGGCGGCTATCGACGACGGCACGCGGCTCGATGCGGTGATCCAGCGTTCGATGACGCGCTGGACGGCACCGACGGCGACCGGCGCCGCACGTGCGTATGCGGCCTCGACGACGCAAACGCCGCTGAACGTGCAGGTCGAGCGGACGATCTCGAACGGCGCGGCCGTGCTGTCGCTCGGCCAGCGTGTCGCGGCCGCCGACGCGACGGCGCTCGCGCAGACATTCGCCGCCGACGCCGACGTCGACTACGCGGAACCGGATCACCCGATGAAGGTCCGCGACACGCCGAGCGACCCCAGCTACAGCCAGCAGTGGTATCTGTCCGACCCGACCGCCGGCGTGGACCTGCCGCCCGCATGGAACACGACCAAGGGTTCGCCGACCGTCGTCACGGCCGTGCTCGACACCGGCTATCGGCCGCACCCCGACCTCGTCGGCAACCTGCTGCCCGGCTACAGCTTCATCACCAACGTCAACACCAGCAACAACGGCCTGTCGCGCGGCCCCGACGCGACCGACCCGGGCGACTGGGTCACGCAGCAGGAACTCGACAACACGAGCGGCCCGTACTATCACTGCGCGAGCGAACCGAGCGCCAGCAGCTGGCACGGCACGCGCGTGATGGGCGTGATTGGCGCGACCGCCAACAACGGCATCGGCATCGCCGGCGTGTCGTGGCTCGGCCGGATCCTGCCGGTGCGCGTGCTCGGCAAGTGCGGCGGCGTGACGAGCGACATCGCCGACGCGATGCGCTGGGCGGCCGGCATTCCCGTCACCGGCGTACCGACGAACCCGACGCCCGCGAAAATCATCAACCTGAGCCTCGGCGGCGTCGGCGCGTGCAGCACGACGTTCCAGCAGGCGATCGACGACGTGAACGCGAAGGGCGTGACCGTCGTCGTCGCCGCCGGCAACGACGGCCTGTCGACCGGGCTCGACCAGCCCGCGAACTGCCGCGGCGTGATCAGCGTCGGCGCCACCGACGCGAGCGGCCGCCGCGCATCGTTCAGCAACTTCGGCGCCAACATCACGCTGAGCGCGCCGGGCGTCAACATCCTGTCGACGGCCAACAGCGGCACGACGACGCCGGGCGGCGACACCTACGGCCCGGCGAGCGGCACCAGCCTCGCGACGCCGCAGGTGACGGGTGTCGCCGCGCTGATGCTCGCGGTAAACGGCAACCTCACGCCCGCGCAGATCCAGCAGAAGTTGCAAGGCGGCACGCGCGCGGCGAAGCTGGCGGCCGGCACGTCGTGCACCGCAATGCCGGCGGGCTCGGGCATTCTCGATGCAGGGATCGCCGTCGCGGCAGCCAACCAGTAACCGGTGCCCTGCCTCGACTCTGCCGCGCGCATGCCGACATGGCGTGCGCGCGGTTTGTTTTTTTTCCGGCGGCCGGCGATCCGGCGGCCGGCGCTCAGGCGATCGCTCATCGCCCGTTCCGTTTCTCGAAATAACACCTGACAAAAAGGTTGACGCTTCGCACGACGAGCCTTTACCATCGCCCCCGTCTAATTACATGGAGTGTTCTGTGAACACCGATGCGAGTTGTAGTTGGTGCTCGACCAACTTGACTGCTGCCTGAGGAAAACGCGCAGAGCCTCGTCTTCTGCCGCATCCCGGGAAGCAGGATGCGGCGTCCTTCCGGCCTGACCGGCCAGATTCCCCGCCGAATTTTTCGATGTTGTCGAATGCACGCGACGCGCCGTCGCGCGTGTGCGTTCGTGTTGCGCGCGGCGCCAGCCGCGTGCGTTTTCCGTTCGCGTGCCGTCCGGCCGCGCGCCTTCGTGCGTGCGCGGCTACCGATCGCCCGTGCCGATTACCCGCAACCGACAGGAGTGCAGATGAACTCAGACGACAGTAGTCGATTACCGCTCGCCGGTGCGACGCTGCGCATCGTCCGTCCGACCGCACTCCGCGCGCCGGCGAGCGTTCCCGCCTTTACCGATCCACAGCCGATCGCGTTTGACGCGACGCGGCGGGGAGCGCTCGTGCGTCGATAACGTCACGGCCGCTCCCCGCCCGCCGCCTCGCGCGCCAGGAGCGACCATGACACAACGAAACCATTCCCAGAAAAAACAGCGCGGCTTCATCAAGACCGGCCCCGGTCAGCAGAACGAACCGCGCATCATGCGCGCCGCGCAGGAAGCGGCCCGCCCGCTCGAAGACACGCTGAAGTCGCTGCGCACCAGCACGCGCGGCCTCACCTACGGCCAGGCCGCCGACCGCCTGCAGCACCACGGCCCGAACGAAATCGCGCACGACAAGCCGCCGCACTGGTCCCGCCAGTTGCTGATGTCATTCCACAACCCGTTCGTCTACGTGCTGCTGGTGCTGGCCGCCATCAGCTTCTTCACCGACGTCTACTTCGCGGCGCCCGGCGATCGCGACTACGTCGGCATGACGATCCTGCTGACGATGGTCACGATCAGCGCGCTGCTGCGCTTCGTGCAGGAATTCCGTTCGCTGCGCGCGGCCGAGAAGCTCAAGGCGATGGTCCGCACGACGGCCACCGTGCAGCGCGCGATCACCGATACCGCCGAGCCGGCGCGCCGCGAGGTGCCGATGCGCGAAGTCGTGCCGGGCGACATCGTGCACCTGTCGGCTGGCGACATGATCCCCGCCGACGTGCGCCTGCTCGCGTCGCGCGACCTGTTCATCAGCCAGGCCGTGCTCACGGGCGAAGCGCTGCCCGTCGAGAAATACGACACGCTCGGCGCGGTCGCCGGCAAATCGGCGAGCACCGGCACGGCCGGCGCGGCGAACGATGCGTCGACGCCGCTGCTCGATCTCGAGAACGTCTGCTTCATGGGCACCAACGTCGTCAGCGGCACGGCGACGGCCGTCGTCGTCGCGACCGGCGAAGATACGTACTTCGGTTCGCTTGCGCGCAACGTCGTGAGCCACAAGCGCATCGAGACGAGCTTCGACCGCGGCGTCGCGAGCGTGAGCTGGCTGCTGATCAAGTTCATGTTCGTGATGGTGCCGATCGTGTTCATGATCAACGGCCTGACCAAGGGCGACTGGCTGAGCGCACTCACGTTCGCGCTCGCGGTGGCCGTGGGTCTCACGCCCGAGATGCTGCCGATGATCGTCAGCGCGAACCTCGCGCGCGGCGCGATCGCGATGGCGCGCCGCAAGGTCGTCGTCAAGCGGTTGAACTCGGTGCAGAACTTCGGCGCGATGGACGTGCTGTGCACCGACAAGACCGGCACGCTCACGCAGGACAAGATCATCCTCGAACACCACCTCGACCTGTCCGGTCGCAAGAATGAGGAAATCCTGCGGCTCGGCTGGCTGAACAGCTTCCACCAGAGCGGCCAGAAGAACTTGATCGACATCGCGGTCGTTGCACGCGCCGACGAGATCGGCGAACGCGCGAAGCCTCAGGGCTACAAGAAGATCGACGAGCTGCCGTTCGACTTCGTGCGCCGCCGCCTGTCGGTCGTCGTCGAGGATACGCGCGGCACGCACCTGCTGGTCTGCAAGGGCGCGGTCGAGGAAATGCTGGCCGTCTCCACGCATGTGCAGGATGAAGACGGCGTGCGCCCGCTCGACTTCGTCGCGCGCAAGCGGCTGCTCGAACAGGCCAACGCATACAACGAGGACGGCTTCCGCGTGCTCGTGCTCGCAACGCGCACGATCGCGCGCGGCGACGAACGCGAGCAGTACCGCACCGCCGACGAACGCGACCTCGTCGTGCGCGGCTTCCTCACCTTCCTCGATCCGCCGAAGGAGTCGGCCGCGCCGGCACTCGCCGCGCTGCGCGAGAACGGCGTCGCGGTGAAGGTGCTGACGGGCGACAACCCGACCGTCACGATGAAGGTGTGCCGCCAGGTCGGCCTCGAACCCGGCAAGCCGATCCTCGGCGCGGAAATCGAGGCGCTCGACGACGCAACGCTCGCGCGGGTGGTCGAACGCACGACCGTGTTCGCGAAGCTGACGCCGCTGCAAAAGGCGCGCATCGTCAAGGCGCTGCAGGCGAACGGGCACACGGTCGGCTTCCTCGGCGACGGCATCAACGATGCGCCCGCGCTGCGCGACGCCGACGTCGGCATCTCGGTCGACAGCGGCGCCGACATCGCGAAGGAAACCGCCGACATCATCCTGCTCGAAAAGAGCCTGATGGTGCTCGAGGAAGGCGTGATCAAGGGCCGCGAGACGTTCGGCAACATCCTGAAGTACCTGAACATGACCGCGAGCTCGAACTTCGGCAACGTGTTCTCGGTGCTCGTCGCCAGCGCGTTCCTGCCGTGGGAGCCGATGCTCGCGACGCAGCTGCTCGTGCTGAACCTGGTCTACGACACGTCGCAGATGCTGCTGCCGTGGGACAAGATGGATCCCGAGTTCCTGAAGAAGCCGCGCAAGTGGGAAGCCGGCAACATCAGCCGCTTCATGCTGTGGGTCGGGCCGACGTCGTCCGTGTTCGACATCACGACCTACGTGCTGATGTGGACCGTGTTCGGCGCGGGCGCGATGTATCACCTGCACGGCGGCACGGGCGGCCAGATCGTGATGAACTCGGGCTGGTTCATCGAGAGCCTCGTGTCGCAAACGCTCGTGGTGCACCTGCTGCGCACGCAGAAGATCCCGTTCCTTCAAAGCACGGCCGCGCTGCCGGTACTGCTGTCGACGTTCACCGCGATCGCGATCGGCTGCTGGCTGCCGTTCTCGCCGTTCGCGGATGCGCTCGGCTTCATGCACCTGCCGGGCACCTTCTGGCTGTGGCTCGCCGCGACGATGGTCGGCTACATCCTGCTCGCGCAGATCGTCAAGACGATCTATGTGCGCCGCTACAAGCAGTGGTTCTGATTCCGTTCGGATACCGACGTGCCGGCCCGCGCGATGCGCGTGGGCCGGCCTTTCACGACGCTTTTAGGGTAATGCGATGAAAAGAATCCTTCCGCTCGCAGCCGCGAGCGCACTCCTCGCACCGCTCGACGCCTATCCGGCCCACCCGCTCGTCAGCGACGATACGGGCACGCAGGGCAATGCGAACTGGCAGTTCGAGTTCAACGCCGAGGAAACCTCGAAACAGGAAGACAGCGGCCGCCACCAGCTATGGAACGCGACGCTCACGCGCGGGTTCGGCGAACACGTCGACCTCTATGTCAACACGCCTTATACGCATCTGCAAACGCGCACCGACGAAAACGGCGCGGGAATCGGCGATGTCGAGATCGGCATGAAATGGCGCTTCGTCGAACGCGGGCCGCTGTCGCTCGCGCTGAAACCGAAGGTGACGATGCCGACCGGCAACGACAGTCGCGGGCTCGGCACGGGCCGCGTCGGCACCGGCGCGACGCTGCTCGCACAGGCCGACGTCGCGCGCTTCTCGCTGCTCGCGAATGCGGGCCTCGCGTACCAGCCGAATCGTCAGGGCGACCTGACGTCGGTCTGGGCCGTGTCGGGCGCGGCGCTCTACAAGGCGACCGACCGGCTGCAGCTCGTGGTCGACGTCGGCATGTCGCGCAACACCGAAAGCACCGCCGGCGCGAATCCGGCGTTCGTGCTCGCGGGCGCGATCTATTCGCCGACACGCTGGCTCGATCTCGACGTCGGCTACCGGCGCGGGCTGAACGACCAGACCTATCGTCATTCGGTGATGGGCGGCATGACGGCGCGGTGGTGATACACAGGCTGGCGCGGTGCACGCGTCGAGCCGCAACACGACGGGCCGCCGTTCATTCACGGCGGCCCGTTTTTTCATTCATCCGGCGTCGTTCGCGCCGAACAGTTGCGCGCACACGGTGCGCCCTTCGTCGGTCAGCGCGGCGCTGCCGGTGCCGTCCTCGTTCAGCGTCGTCGCGCTCAGGCCCGCGGCATCGAGCTGCGTCAGCACGCGGCGCAAAGTGCTCATCGGCAGTTGCGCGCGCTTCGCGATCTTCGGCAGCGACCACGTCTTGCCGGCCGGATCGCTCGCGGCCTCGTTCAGCGTCGCGAGCGTCGCAACGAGTGCGGGATCGAGCGGGGATTCGTCGGATTCTGAAGTCATCGGTTCGGGTTCGTGAGCCGGTGCCGGACCGGCAGTCATCCAGGATGCAATCGCGGACACTATACGCCGCGTCACGCACCCTTGATCGCGGCACGCATGAACGACACGAAATGCGTCGTGACGGGATCGTCGCGACCCGACAGCCACGCCAGCCCCACGCGCCACTTCGCGTCCCTGCCGTCAAGCGGCAGCACCGTAGCGTCGCGCAGCAGGTACTGCGCGCGCGACGGGATGAACGCGACGCCGACGCCGGCCGCGACCGACGTCAGCACCGACTGCACATCTTCCGCCTGCTGCGTCACGTGCGGCACGAAGCGGCGCTCGATGCACCATCGGTCGATCTGGGCAGCGAGCCCCGGGCCGCGCGCACGCTGCAGTGCGATGAAGCCGATCTCGTTGAGCACGTCGAGGTCGGCCGGCACGCGCTTGAAGCCGAGGTGCGGCGGCACCGCGAGCGCGAGCCCTTCGTCGATCACCTTGAACGACGACAGCCCGTCGTCGGACGGCAGGCGCAGGAAGCCGGCGTCGAGCTTGCCTGCGCGCAGCCGGCGCGTCTGCTCGGACGACGACAGGTCGCTCAGCGTGACGGCGATGCCCGGATTGCGGCGACGAAATTCCGCGACCAGCTTCGGCACGAGCGTCAGCACGGACAGGCAGATGCCGAGCCGCAGATGCCCGCGCTGTCCGCTGGTCGCCTCCCGCGCACGCGCGAGGATCTCGTCGGCATCGCGCACGAGCGCCTGCGCGTCGGGCAGGAAGCGTTCGCCGAACGGCGTCAGCTCCGCGCCGTGCCGCCCGCGCTCGAACAGCTTGCCGCCGAGGCTCGCCTCGAGCGCGCCGATCTGCTTGCTGAGTGCCGGCTGGCTCATGTGCAACGCATCGGCCGCGCGGCTGAAATGGCACAGCTCGGTGACCGTCAGGAACGTTCGCAGCAGTTTCAGTTCCATTCTTGAAGGGAATCGTAACGATCGAAATATTCATTTTACTGATCGAATGCAATGACGTTCAATACGGGCATGCCCTTCCCGGAATTTACTGTCATGTCACTAGATCAAGTGTCCGAATGCGTGGCGGCCCCATCCTGCGATGGCGCGGTTGCAAACGAACGCACCGCCGCCGTCGATACGCGCGCACCGAAACGTCGTGCCGAACGCAGCGACGGACGCAGCCGCCGTTTTCGCTTCGGCGATGCGATCGAAGACGCGCCGCCACGCGCCGTGACGGGTTCGATCGCGATCAGTTTTGCGGTCGTGTCGCGGCGGAACTGGCCGCGCTGAACTGCGCCCACCTCCTGCGGTGCGCCTGTCCGGCACGGCGCGCCTTTACGATTTTCATCACACGCACGCCGTTGACCGGCAGCAAAATAACGACACGAATCTGCCTGCATCACGCGCCATTGCGCGCGATCCAATCGTCATCGCCACGCGATCGACCGTATAATTTCCCGCACCCGCTGACCGCCCATGCATTCCGCGCAGCCGCATCGCGCGTGAAAAGGAGACTTTCGCTTGACCGGCCTCATCGCGCGCCTGCCTCGCGCCCGGACCACCCTGATCCTCGCCCTCTCGTTCCTGCTGCTCGCGTTCGCCGCGAACGCGTCCGCGCAGCGCACGCAGCCGCATCGCACCGCGCACGCCCACGCGCATACGAAGGCGGTCAAGAAGAAGCCTGCCCACCGCAAGATCAAGGCCGTCAAGCATCGCCGTCTGCACGCGAAGCATCGTGCAGTCAAGCGTCATGCGGCGCCGGCCCCGCAACATCGCCGCGCGAAGCGCCCGGCGGCCGCCAAACCGCGCCTGATGACAAGCTGCGGCTATAGCCCGCGCGCGATCAGGTCGTTGCATTCACGCGCAGCCTATGTGCTCGACGTCGACTCCGGCACGCCGCTGCTGGCCCGCAACGCGCGCACCGTGCGGCCGATCGCGTCGATCTCGAAGCTGATGACGGCCGTCGTCGCACGCGACGCCGACCGTCCGCTGAACGGCGTGCTGCGCGTCACCGCGCACGATCGCGACACGATCAAGTTCACCGGCTCGCGATTGCAGGTCGGCTCGGAGCTGTCGCGCCGCGACATGTTCCATATCGCGCTGATGTCATCGGAAAACCGCGCGGCCGCCGCGTTGAGCCGCGACTATCCGGGCGGGCGCGCCGCGTTCGTCAAGGCGATGAACCGCGAAGCGCGCCGGCTCGGCATGCGCCGCACGCACTTCAGAGAGCCGACCGGCCTGTCACCGCACAACGTGTCGACGGCCGAGGATCTCGCGAAGCTCGTCGGCGCGGCGGCGCAGGATCCGCTGATCCGCTATTTCTCGACGGATACGTCGACCACCGTGCGCCCCGGCGACGGCGAGCTGCTGTACGTGAACTCCGACCCGCTCGTCCGCTACCGCCGCCTGCCGATCCGGCTGCAGAAGACGGGCTTCATCAACGAATCGGGGCACGGCGTCGTGATGCGCATGCGCGTGAAGGGCCGCCGCGAAACGGTAGTGCTGCTCGGCGCGCCGACGCGCGCCGGCGTATCGAGCGACGCACTCAAAATCCATCGCTGGCTGACCTGCTCGATCCAGTAAGCGCGCACAGGCGGCCGGCGCGTTCACCCTACGGGAGCGATGCCATGCAGGGCGAATACCGCTTCAGCGCATTCGGACGGCTGCTCGCCGTCGTGCGTGCGAACGGCCGCTGGACCGTGTTCGATCTCGGCGCCGAAGGCAAGCGGCGCCCGGCCGACCTGCAGATTCCGTCCGCGCTCGCCGCGGACGAACTCGCGCAATATCTCGGCGACCTGCTGCACGAGAACGCCACGCCTAAATACAGCGAAGTCGTGCCGGTCGCCCTGCCCCGCCGCACGTAACCGCGTGCCGGGCGGTGCCGCGATCTGCCGGCCAATTCGACAGTTAAACTTGCAAGTTTAACTGTCGTGTTCTATGATCCGCCGCATGAACCCGCCACGCAAACCCGGCGTTTCCGCCGACCTCGTCGTCGCCGACCTGACCCTCGCGGTCGGCCAGTTGATCCGTCGGCTGCGCTCCGAGATCGAATCCGAAGGGCTCGGCATGTCCCAGACGAGTGCGCTCGCGCGGCTCGAACGGCACGGGCCGATGACGACCGCCGATCTCGCGCGCGCCGAGGCGATGAAACCGCAATCGATGAAGGCGATCCTCGCGAGCCTCGAGGAAGACGGTCTCGTCGAACGCGAACCGCATCCGACCGATGGTCGCCAGATCCTGTTCATGCTGACCGCCGCTGGCCTCCACGCACGCCGCAAGCGCAATGCCGCGAAGCACAAGTGGCTTGGCGCGGCGATCGAAAGGCTCGCCCCCGAAGACATCGACACGCTCGCCGCCGCGATCCCGCTGATTCGCCGCATCGGCGAGCAATGACCCCCGCCTGCGCGCCACGCGGCATTCGCGCGCCCGCCTTCCTTCGTCCATTCCACGGAGCCCCATCATGAGCGCAACCCGTCTCGACACGAACACGGCACTCGTCGTCATCGACCTGCAGAAAGGCATCGTCGCCCTCCCCACCGCACACCCGGTCGCGCCGGTGATCGCGCACACCCGCGAACTGCTCGACGCATTCCGCAGCCGCGGCCTGCCGGTCGTGCTCGTCAACGTCGCCGGCGGCGCGCCGGGCCGCACGCAGCAGCAGGTGCGCGTGGACGCCCTGCCCGCCGACTGGACCGAACTCGTGCCCGAACTGAACCGGCAGCCGGGCGACCATGCCGTGACGAAAAAGACCTGGGGCGCATTTACCGGTACGGATCTCGACGCGCACCTGAAGGCGGCCGGCGTCACGCAGATCGTGCTGACCGGCGTCGCGACGAGCATCGGCGTCGAATCGACCGCGCGACAGGCCCACGAACTCGGCTACAACGTGACGCTCGCCGTCGACGCGATGACCGACCTCAACGCGGACGCGCACGCGAACAGCGTCGAGCGCGTGTTCCCGCGCCTCGGCGAAACGGGCTCGACGCAGGACATCGTCGCGCTGCTCGACCGGCGCGGCGCGTGAGCGACCGACGCGCGCAGCCGGCGCTGGGCCGCGCGGCCGGCCGGCTCGATCCGTCGATCTGGAAGGTCAGCGCGGTCGCGACGCTCGGCTCGCTGCTGTCGCAGCTCGACGCGACGATCGTCAACGTATCGCTGTCGAGCCTCGCGACCGACCTGCATGCGAGCCTGTCGACGATCCAGTGGGTGACGAGCGGCTACCTGCTCGCGCTGACGCTGGTGCTGCCGCTGAACGGCTGGCTCGTCGACCGCATCGGCGCAAAGGCGCTGTACCTGTGGTGCTTCTCCGCGTTCACGCTCACGTCGGCGCTGTGCGGGCTCGCGTGGTCCGCGCCGTCATTGATCGCGTTCCGCGTGCTGCAAGGCGTCAGCGGCGGGCTGCTCGCACCGATGGCGCAGATGATGATCGCGCGCGTCGCCGGCCAGCAGATGGCGCGCGTGATCGGCTACGCGGCGGTGCCCGTGCTGCTCGCGCCGATCCTCGGCCCCGTGGTCGCCGGCGCGATCCTGCAATACGCGTCGTGGCGCTGGCTGTTTCTCGTGAACCTGCCCGTCGGCGTGCTGGCGCTCGCGCTGGCCGTGCGGTTCCTGCCCGGCGACCGGGACGACACGCAACGGCGCACACTCGACTGGATCGGCCTCGCCTTGCTGTCGCCGGGCCTCGTGCTGTTCCTGTATGGCGCCGAGCGGATCGGCACGGCGCCCGGCATCGCCGCGATCGCATGCTCGGCGCTGCTGCTCGCCGCGTTCGTGCGCTTCGAGCAACGCAAGGGCGACCACGCACTGATCGATCTCGCGCTGTTTCGCTCCCGCGTGTTCGGCGCGGCGGCCGGCACGCAGTTCCTGTCGAACGGCGCGATGTACGCGGGCCAGATGCTGATTCCCGTGTTCCTGATCCAGGCGTGCGGGCGCTCGCCGGGCGAGATGGGCTGGCTGCTTGCGCCGCTCGGGCTCGGCATGCTCGTCACCTATCCGTCGATGGGCGCGTTGACGAGCCGGTTCGGCGTGCGCCGGCTGGCCGCCGCCGGTGCGTTGCTCGCCTTCGTCGCGACGCTGCCGTTCGTGTCCCTCGCGCTGACCGGCTACGATCCGTACGTGCTCGTGCCCGCGCTGTTTCTGCGCGGCATGGGCCAGAGCGCGATCGGCGCGCCGTCGATCTCCGCCGCGTATGCGTCGGTCGAGCGCCGCAACCTGCCGATGGCGACGACGTCGCTCAATATCGTGCAGCGCCTCGGCGGCCCGACGTTCACGACGATATGCACACTGTTCCTCGCGTGGCGGCTACAGGCCGAATCGTCGGCGGGCGGGAGCACGCAAGCCGCCGCATACGCGTGGGCGTTCGGCCTGCTTTGCGTGCTGCATGCGGCGAGCTTCGTCACGACGCTGCGGCTGCCGTTGTGGTCGGCCGGTACGGGCGGACGAACTGCCGGCGCCGCGCGCGCCGGTTCGCGCTGAACGTGGACGCGCCACCGCAATGCGCGCGCAGCGTCGCTACGGCCGCCACATCGACACGATCGACACCACGAGCAGCACGCCCAACCCGACATTCAGGCAGCGCCACTGCCTCTCCGTGCGCAACACGCGCGCGAACAACAGCCCGGCGAAACACCACAGCGACAACGACGCCATCGCGGCCAAGCCGAACGCCAGCCCGAGCAATACGCCGAGCCGCGCCGGCCCGGACGCGAGCGCGGCGAACGACGCGGCCGCGCCGAGCGTCATCGCCCAGCCTTTCGGGTTGTGCCAGAGCATCCAGACGCCGCTGACGAACCCTTGCGGCCGGTGCACGGCGGCATCGAGCCGCGGCTTGCCGCCGCGCCCGTTGCGCACGGCCAGCCACACGAGATACAGCGAGCCGGCCGCCTTCATCGCGAGCTGCAACGCGGGCAGCGCAAGCAACACGCTGCCGAGCCCGGCCGCGGCGGCCGCCGCCATCGACGCCAGGCCGGCCGCGATGCCGGCCATCAGCGGCAGCGACCGCCGATAGCCGAAATGGGCGCCCGATGCGGTTGCGAGCGTCGTCGCGCCGCCCGGCGTCACGGTGGACACGATCACGAACAGCATCAGCGGCAGGTAGTCGCGAAGCAGCACGGAAGCTCCCGGTTGTCGTCGTCGAAGCCCCCGTTTTACCCGCGATCTTCCCATTACGACAGCGAAAGCTTTTTATGCCTGCCATTAGCGTTCATAATCCGACGCATGGTACGCAATCTCGACATCGCGCTGCTGCGCGCCTTCGTCACGGTCGCCGATCATCGCAGCATGACGGCGGCCAGCCACGCGCTGCACCTGACGCAAGGCGCGGTCAGCCAGCAGGTCGCGCGGCTCGAAACGCTGTCCGGCCCGCTGTTCGTCCGCGAGCATCGCAACCTGCTGCTCACTGCGGCCGGCGAGCGGCTGCTCGAACAGGCGCGCCGGCTGCTCGCCGTGCATGACGCGCTGCTGACCGACCTGACGGCCGGCGCGGTCGACGGCGCCGTTCGCCTCGGCGCACCGCAGGATCTCGTCGGCACCTGTCTCGCGCCGATCCTGAAAGGCTATGCGCAGGCGCATCCGCAGGTCGCGCTCTCGCTCGTGTGCGCGGCATCGCCGGAACTGCGCCGGGGGCTCACGCAGGGCGATCTCGACGTCGCGCTGATCGAGGCGCCGGTCGGGCCGTCGCGCGGCGAATGCATCGCGGTCGACCGGCTGGTCTGGGTCGGTGCGAAAGGCGGCACCGCGCACCGGAACACGCCGCTGCCGGTGTCGATGGTCGCGCAGACCTGCGCGTTCCGCCCGACCGTGCTCGACGCGCTGCGCGGCAGCGATCGCGCGTGGCGCACCATGTTCGAGAACGGCAGCTTCGACGCGACGGCCGCGACCGTGCGCGCCGATCTCGCGGTGACCGTGTGGCTCGCGTCCACCGTGCCGGCCGACCTCGACATCCTGCCGGCCGGCAGCGGCCTGCCCGCGCTGCCGAACTTCGCGATCAACCTTCATCTGCCGCGCGGCCAGCGCACGCCGGCCGCAACGGAACTGGCCCGCCACCTGCGCAACGGCTTTGCGCGCTTGCGCGCGGCCGCGTAGCGCGCGGTTCACGCTATACGGTGCCGGGTTCCTGCGGCGCCGGCGTCGTGCCCGCCGCCTCCAGCGCCTGATGCAGCGTCTCGAAGATGCACGAATCGCCGACGACCTCGGTGATCCGGTGACGATCCATGTCCGCGCGCAGATAGCGGTTGACGCGCCCGAACAGCACGCCGATCCCGCGTGCGTGCAGCATCCTGACGAGATCGGTCATGACCTGGAAACTGATCACCGAGAGCTACCAGAACTGGCGCGGAATGACCGAAGCGGGCGGCCGCCGCATCAAGCGCGCGCTGTTCGTCGACGCGACGAGCGTACGCTTTCTCTCCAGCGACGAGATCGAACGGCTCGAACGCCTGACGCTGCTGAAGGACTATCTCGAGGACAAGGTCGACGCGATCGAGCAATGGAACGGCACGCTCGGCGCGGCCGCTGCCTGCCACCCGGCATTGCACCGTTCACCTCGCCGCGCACTCCGATGCGAGCCGCCCCAGCACCTTCAGCGCTTCCTCGATCTGCCGCGACCACGGATAGCTGTAGTTGAGCCGAATGAAATGCCGGTAATCGGTGCCCGCCGAGAACATGTGCCCGGGCCCAACGGTGATCCGCTGAGCGAGCGCGAGCGTGTAAAGCCTCATCGCATCGACCTGCGGCGGCAGCTCGACCCACAGCACATACCCGCCCTGCGGCTGCGACAGCCGCGTGCCTTCCGGAAAGAACCGCCGCACCATCGCACTCATCAGGCTCGCCTGCTGCGCGTACTGCTTGCGCATGCGCCGCAGATGGAAATCGTAGCCGTCATGTTTCAGGTACTCGGCGATCGCCAGTTGCTCGATCGCGGGCGTCGCGAGCGTGTTCAGGAATTTCAGCTTCTCGACCTGGTCGCGGTAGCGGCCGGGCATCGCCCAGCCGATCCGGTAGCGCGGCGACAGGCTCTTCGTGAACGACGCGCAATGCAGCACGAGCCCGTCGCGATCGAACGATTTCAGCGCGCTCGGCGTCGTGTCGCCGAAGTGCAGCTCGTGATAGACGTCGTTCTCGATCGCCGGCACGCCGTGCTTCGCCAGCAGCTCGACGAGCGCGCGCTTGCGCGCGTCGGGCATCTGGAAGCCGAGCGGATTCTGGAAATTCGGCATCACCATGCACGCGGCGATACGCTCGCGCTCGAGGATCCGTTCGAGCGCGTCGAGATCGATGCCGTCGACCGGATGCGTCGCGACTTCGAGCGCGCGCATGCCCATCCGCTCGATCGCGTGCAGCATCGCGTAGAACGTCGGCGACTCGACGGCGATCGTGTCGCCCGGCTTCGCGACGGCCTGCAGGCACAGGTTGATCGCCTCGGTCGCGCCGATCGTCATCACGATCTCGTCCGGCTCGACCGCGATTCCGCGCTCCGCATAACGCCGCGCGATCTGGCGGATCAGTTCCTGGTTGCCGGGCGGCAGGTCGTCGATCACGCCCCAGCGCGTGCGGCGGCGTCCGATCGCCTGCGCATAGCGCGCGAGGCGCTGCACCGGGAACTGCGATGCATCGGGATACGGCGAACCGAGCGGCACCGCATCGTCGCGCGCGATCGAGCGCAGCGTCGACAGCACGAGCCGGCTCACGTCCACCGCCGACGGCTCGGTGGCCGGCGCCGACATGTGCAGTTCGGCCTCGGCCGGCGCCGCCGCGCGCGCCCGCACGAAATAGCCCGACTGCGGCCGGCTTTCGATCAGGCCGCGGCTTTCGAGCACGAGGTATGCGCGCAGCACCGTCGTGACGCTGAGCTGCTGCTGCCGGCTCGCCTGCCGCACCGAAGGAATCCGCTCGCCGGGCCGATACACGCCGCGCTCGATCTGCGCCTGGAGATCGTCGGCCAGTTGTTCGTAACGCTTCACGCGCCTCCCTTTCAACTTCCCTTCAACAACACAGTTGCGATCCGCACTGTATGAATGGCCGAAACTGTACTCTTTTTTGAGGTGAACAGGTGTACACACAGCCGGACCGGTGCCGCGCGTACTCTGCACCCATCGACCCCGACACCTGCTGCACCATGAAAAAGAAATCCGCCACTGCGCGCATCGAACCGTACACCCACCCGGCCGCCGGCTGGGGCGCGCTGAAAGCCGTCACGATCAACCTGATCAAGGAAAAGGTCGCCGGCGGCAACTACCGTACGCTGCTGCGCCAGAACCAGCCGGACGGCTTCGACTGCCCCGGCTGCGCGTGGCCCGACCGCCAGCACGCATCGACGTTCGAATTCTGCGAGAACGGCGTGAAGGCGGTGGCCGCCGAAGCGACGAGCAAGCGCGTGACGCCCGAATTCTTCGCCGCGCATACGGTCACCGAGCTGCTCGAACAGTCGGATTTCGAACTCGAACAGCACGGCCGGCTCACCGACCCGATGGTGTACGACGCGCAGACCGACCGCTACGTGCCGATCGCGTGGGACGATGCGTTCGAACTGATCGCGCGCCACCTGCGCGCGCTGCCCGACCCGAACCAGGCCGCGTTCTACACGTCCGGCCGCGCGAGCAACGAAGCGGCGTTCCTGTACCAGCTGCTCGTGCGGCGGTACGGCACGAACAACTTCCCCGACTGCTCGAACATGTGCCACGAGGCGACGAGCCGCGGGCTGCCCGCGTCGGTCGGCGTCGGCAAGGGTACCGTCACGCTCGACGATTTCGAGCACGCGGACACGCTGCTGATCTTCGGCCAGAACCCCGCGACCAACCATCCGCGGATGATGGGCGAACTGCGCGAGTGCGCGAAGCGCGGCGCGACGATCGTGTCGATCAACCCGCTGAAGGAGCGCGGCCTCGAACGCTTCGCCGATCCGCAAAGCCCGCTCGAGATGTTGACGATGTCGGGCACAAAGATCGCATCGACGTTCATCCAGCCGACGATCGGCGGCGATTTCGCGCTGATCAAGGGGATGGCGAAGCGCGTGCTCGAACTCGACGACGCCGCGCGTGCCGCCGGTGCGCCGCGCGTGCTCGACACCGCGTTCATCGGCGAGCACACGGCCGGCTTCGACGCGTTCGCCGACGACCTGCGCAATGAAAGCTGGTCCGCGCTAACGGCCGAAAGCGGCGTGCCGTACGAGCAGATCGACGCCCTCGCGCAGCTGTATGCGCGCAGCGAGCGCGTGATCGCGACGTGGGGCATGGGCATCACGCAGCACAAGCATTCGGTCGCCACCGTGCAGATGCTGACGAACCTGATGCTGATGCGCGGCAACATCGGCCGCCCCGGCGCGGGCCTGTGCCCGGTGCGCGGCCACTCGAACGTACAGGGCAACCGCACGGTCGGCATCGAGGAAAAGCCGTCACCGGCGTTCCTCGACCGGCTCGGCCACGTGTTCGATTTCGAACCGCCGCGCCATCACGGCTACGACGTCGTCGAGACTATCGAGGGGATGCTCGAAGGCCGCGTGAAGGTGCTGATCGGCCTCGGCGGCAACTTCGCGATGGCGACGCCCGACACGCCGCGCACGTGGGAAGGCATGCGCCGCTGCGACCTGTCGGTGCACATCACGACGAAACTGAACCGCAGCCACCTGATCCACGGCCGCGACGCGCTGATCCTGCCGACGCTCGGCCGCACCGAGATCGACCTGCAGGACAACGTCGCGCAAGGCGTGACGGTCGAGGATTCGATGAGCATGGTCCACGTGTCGTACGGGATGAACAAGCCGGCGTCGCCGAACCTGATGTCGGAGCCCGCGATCGTCGCGCATATGGGCCACGCGCTGTTCGGCAGCGGCAAGATCGACTGGCTCGCGTACAAGGACGACTACGCGAAGATCCGCGACGCGATCGAGGCGACGCTCGACGACTTCTACGACTACAACACGCGCATCGCGCGGCCGGGCGGCTTCCACCTGCGCGTCGCATCGCGCGACCGCGAATGGCTCACGCCGACGGCCAAGGCGAACTTCATCGCACACGCGCTGCCGACCGACACGCCGATCCAGCGCGCCCGCGCGCTGCACGGCGAACGCCTGATGACGCTGATGACGACGCGCTCGCACGACCAGTACAACACGACCGTCTACGGGCTCGACGACCGCTATCGCGGCGTGTTCGGCCAGCGCCGCGTGGTATTCGTCAACCGCGACGATCTCGCGATGCTCGGCCTGAAGGCCGGCGAATGGGTCGACATGGAAACCGTGTGGCACGACGGCATCGAGCGGCGCGCGGACGGCTTCCTGCTCGTCGAGTACGACATCCCGCGCGGCTGCATCGGCGCGTACTACCCGGAAACCAACCCGCTCGTGCCGCTCGACAGCGTCGGCGACGTGTGCAACACGCCGACGTCGAAGTCGGTGCCCGTGCTGCTGCATCGCGCGGCCGCCCCGGCATCGATCGCCGCCTGACGGAGCCCGACGATGATCGTTCGTCCGCGCGAGCACTGGCTGCGGATGCTGCTCGTCTGGAACGGCTCGGTGCTGCCGACCATCCTGCCGCAGCTCGTGCTGACGCTCGCGATCAGCCTCGTCGCGGTGTGGGGCGGCGGCCGCGTGCTCGGCGAAAAGGTGCCGCTGAACCCGACGCCGTTCACGCTGATCGGCCTTACGCTCGCCATCTTCGCCGGGTTTCGCAACAACGCGAGCTACGACCGCTACCGCGAGGCGCGGCAACTGTGGGGCGGCGTGCTGACCGCCACGCGCACGCTGGTGTCGCAGGCGCTCTGCTACGGCGCGGTCGATCGCGACGACGATGCGCGGCGCGCGTTCGTGCGGACGGTCGTCGCGTTCGTCTATGCGCTCAAGCATCAACTGCGCGGCACCGATCCGGCCGCGGACCTGCGCGCGCTGCTCGACAGCGGCACCTATGCGCACGTCGCCGCCGCGCGGTTCCGTCCGGTCGCGATCGTGCACGGGCTGCGCGAAGCATTCGTCGCGCGCGCCGATGCGGGCCGCCTCGCCGACACGCGCCTGTGGATGCTCGACGCGCGCCTCGACGATCTCGTCGCGATGGTGAGCGGCTGCGAGCGCATTGCGTCGACGCCGATCCCGTTTTCGTACGACGTGCTGCTGCACCGGACCATCTATGCGTACTGCGTGCTGCTGCCGTTCGGCCTGGTCGACTCGATCGGCGCGGCGACGCCGTTCGTCACCGTGTTCGTCGCGTATACGCTGATCGCGCTCGACGCGATCGCGCATGCGATCGCCGAGCCGTTCGGCGACGGGCCGAACCATCTCGCACTCGATGCAATCACGCGGCAGATCGAACGCACGCTGCTCGAACTGAACCGCGAGCCGCTGCCGGCGGAAGTGACGCCCGGCCGATCCTATCGGCTTACCTGACGCGCGCCGCAAACACCAGACGTAACGAACGCTTGCAATCGATACAGGCCGACACGTCAACAACCGGTGCCCGCTCCGCGTTTTTTCTTCAAGCGCCCACCATTCGAACGCGCAACGACAGGAGAAAACACCATGCGAGTCCTTACCCGCCATCTCGCGATCGCCGCCACGCTGATGTCGGTACTGACCGGCACCGCGTTCGCCGACACGCCGTGGCAGCACGCGCATCCGCGCCGCGAAGAGGTCAACCAGCGTCTCGCGAACCAGAATCGCCGTATCCATCACGAAGTGAAGGAAGGCGAGATGTCGCACGCACAGGCCGCGCGCCTGCACCGCGACGACCGCAAGATCCGCCGGGAAGAGCGGGACATGGCCGCGCAGGATCACGGCCACATCACCAAGAGCGAACAGCGCGTGCTGAACCAGCAGGAAAATGCGGTCGGCAACAAGATCGGCCAGTAAGCGACCACAACAAGCGCCCAATCGCCATCGCCTGAAACGCCCGCTGCCGCCGTGCGGCAGCGGGTGCTTGTTGTATCGAATCGTTTCAACGTGCCATCCGCGTCAAATGCCGCGGGTATACTCCGTCGTCAGCCGCTCGCCGGATCGACCGTCAAAAACGGCCCGATTCCGGGCGGTTTCGTCGCGAAGCTTCGCGTTTCGCCTCCCCCCGCGCCCCAGCCTCGACACGAGACACTCGACGATCCGACCATGAAACGATTCCTGCTGCTCCTTCCCGCCGCCCTGCTCGCCGCCTGCGGCTCCGCTCCCTCGTCCAACTCGGCCGCATCCGGCGCAGCGCCGATGATCTACGTGTCGTCGCAACGTCCGGCCCACGCGATCGCCAACTGCCTCGACAGCCGCCTGTCCGGCACCGAGCAGTCGCAGCACAACGGCGTGACCGACATTGCCGTCGGCTCGAATGCGTACTTCGTCACGCTGACGCCGTCGGGCAACGGCTCGGTCGTCAAGGTCGTGCGCGGCTCGGGCAGCGAGCCGCCCGAGGAAGCGATGCGCTTCGCGATCGCGCGCTGCGTGATCTGATCCGCAGCCTGCCGGCGCCGGGCGCCCGCCCGGCCCGCTCCCGCGCGCCACCGCGCGCGCATCGAATATTTTCATCCGGGTAGCCGTCGATGAGAGAATCGCACCCACGATTCCTTTTCAACGGAGCCCGCATGAAGCACCTGCTGTCCCGGCTGTTCGTCAGCGCCGCGCTCGTCGCGCTTGTTCCGGCGCTGCCGGTGCAGGCCGCCACGCCGCCCGGCATCTTCGTCGTCGCCACGCAGCTCGGCGAATTCACGACCCTCGACCCGAGCGGGATCTACGAACTGGTGCCGTCCGAGTACGTCGCGAACACCTACGAACGCCTGGTGCGCGTCGACCTGAAGGACCCGACGCGCTTCGACGGGCAGATCGCGCAATCGTGGACGGTCGGCGCCGACGGCGTGACCTACACGTTCAAGCTGCGCCCGGGCCTCACGTTCCACTCCGGCAACCCGGTGACCGCCGACGACGTCGCGTGGTCGCTGCAGCGCACCATCCTGCTCGACAAGGGGCCGGCCGGCGTGCTCGCCGATCTCGGCCTCACGAAGGCGAACGTGACGCAGAAGGTACGCGCGATCGACCCGCAGACCGTCGTACTCGAAACCGACCGCAAGTACGCGCCGAGCTTCGTGCTCAATGTGCTGAGCGCGTGCCCGGCATCGGTGTTCGACAAGAAGCTGCTGCTGTCGCACCAGCAGGGCAACGATTTCGGCAGCGGCTGGCTCAGGACCAACGACGCGGGCTCGGGCCCGTACCAGCTCGTCAAGTGGACGCCGAACGAAAGCATCGTGCTGCAACGTTTCGACAAATACCGCACGCCATACCCGATGAAGCGCGTCGTGCTGCGCCACGTGCCCGAAGCGTCCGCGCAGCGGCTGCTGCTGGAGAACGGCGACGCCGACGCCGCGCGCAACCTGAGCCCCGACAGCCTCGCCGCGCTGACGAAGGCCGGCAAGATCAAGGTCGCGTCGTGGCCGGTGTCCGCGCTGCTGTACCTGAGCCTGAACACGAAGAACCCGAACCTCGCGAAGCCCGACGTGCAGCAGGCGATGAAATGGCTCGTCGACTACGACGGCATCCAGCGCAACATCGTCAGTACCACCTACAAGGTGCACGAAACCTTCCTGCCCGAAGGCTTCCTCGGCACGCTGAACGCGCGGCCGTACAAGCAGGACGTCGCGAAGGCGAAGGCGCTGCTCGCGAAGGCCGGCTTGCCGAACGGCTTCGACGTGACGATGGACATGCCAAACGACTATCCGTACCTCGAGATCGCGCAGGCGCTGCAGGCGAACTTCGCGCAGGGCGGCATCCGCGTGAAGCTGATCCCCGGCGATGCGAAGCAGGCGATCGGCAAGTACCGCGCGCGCCAGCACGACATCTTCATCGGCGAATGGTCGCCCGACTACATGGACCCGAACAGCAACGCGCGCGGCTTCGCGTGGAACCCGGACAACTCGGACCAGTCGCCGACCAAGATGCTCGCGTGGCGCAACAGCTGGGACATTCCGCAACTGACGAAGGACACCGAGGCCGCGCTCGTCGAGCCGTCGCCCGCGAAGCGCGCGCAGCGTTACGAAGCGCTGCAGAAAGCCGTGCTCGCGAACTCGCCGTTCATCATCATGTTCGAGAAGGTGGTGCAGGTCGCGACGCGCCCCGGTGCGACCGGGCCGGAAATCGGACCGATCAACGACCTCGTGTCATACCGGACGCTGGCGAAGTAATCGCGGGCAGCAGTAGGCGGCTGCCCCCGCGGTAGCCGCCTACTGCTGCCGTTCAATTGAATGCAGCCCACACCAGATACGCATTCAACCCGACGATCACGATCGTCGCCGCGCCGGCGACGATCCGCAACGGCATCCGCATTGCGTAAGCACCCATCACGTCCTCGCGCGCCGACAGCATCAGCAGCGCGATCATCGGCATCGGCAGCACGAAACTCAGCACGACCTGACTCGCCACCATTGCGCGCGTGACGTCGCAGCCGAGCGCGACCACCGCGAACGCGGGCACGATCGTCACCGCGCGCCGCATCCATACCGACATGCGGCGGCGGATGAAACCCTGCATCACGACCTGCCCGGCCATCGTGCCGACCACCGAACTCGACACGCCCGACGTCAGCAGCGCAACGAGAAACAGCGCACCGGCCGCCGGCCCGAGCACCGGGATCAGCGTGTGATACGCGTCGCCGATGTCCGTCATGCCCGGCGCGCTGAGGTGGAACGCCGACGACGCCATCATCACCATCGCGAGATTCACGAACCCGGCCAGCCCGAGCGCGACGACGACCTCGCGGTTCGAGAAACGCACGAGCCGCCGCCGTTCCGTGTCGTCGCGCGGCGCGGTGCGATCCTGCGTCAGGCCCGAATGCAGATACAGCGTGTGCGGCATGATCGTCGCGCCGATGATCCCGACCGCGATCGTCAGCGCCGCATGATCCGGAATCTGCGGGACGACCAGGTGGAACGCGGCCGCGTGCCAGTCCTGCGGCGCGATCAGCAGCTCGCCGAGATAGCACGCGCCGATCACGCCGACCAGCGCCGCGATCGCGGCTTCCAGCGGCCGGAAGCCTCGCTTTTCGAGCGCGAGGATCGCGCAGGTCGCGCACGCCGTCGCGATCATCCCCGCGAACAGCGACAGGTGGCACAACAGCCCGAATGCGAGCGCGCCGCCGAGGAATTCGGCGAGATCGGTCGCCATCGCGGCGATCTCGGACGCGGCCCACATGCCCCACACGACCGGCGCGGGGAAACGGTCTCGGCACAGCTCCGCGAGATTGCGGCCGGTCACGATGCCGAGCTTCGCCGACATCGCCTGGAACAGCATCGCGATCGCGTTCGCGGCCAGCACGACCCACAACAGCCGGTAGCCGTACGCGGCGCCGGCCTGGATGTTGGTCGCGAAGTTGCCGGGATCCATATAGCCGATCGACGCGATCACGGCCGGGCCGACGAACGGCAGCAGCGCGGCGACACCGGTGCGGCGCCCTTCCAGCGCGGCGCGCGCCGCGCCGTCGGCGCCCTCGGAAGACAGGGCCGGCAGCGCGAAGCCGCCGGCAGGTTTGCTCGTGACGGGAATCATGGTGTGTTGTGTTCGGTTCGGATAAGGAGGGCTTGCCCGGAAGCCGGCACCACGGCCGGCCTGCCGCCTGCCGGCTGCCGGCCGTGGTGGCACGACGACAGCGTTACAGCGGCACGACGTCCGGACGGTTGCGCGGAAACTGCGCGATCACGTCCGGCGCGACGTTCAGGTGCGCCTCGACGAGCTTCGGCGGCGTATGCGCGAGCCAGTCGGACAGCGACACTTCGGCGTAGCGGTCGGTCTTGAAGATCTCGAGGAACACCAGGTCGGTCTTGCCGGTGTTCTGCACGTAGTGTCCGAGGCTCTTCTTCACGTAGCCGACGTCGCCCGCGCGGAAGTCGGCCGTCTGCGCCTTCGGCCCTGTGTCGAACACGGTCATCCGGGCCTCGCCCTGCAGGTAGTACTGCCATTCGTCCGCGTTCGGATGCCAGTGCAGCTCGCGCATGCCGCCCGGATGCACGGTGACGAGCGCCGCCGCGACGGTCGTCGACACGTTGAAGTTGGTGCTGTCCGCGATCCGCACTTCGCCGCCGCGCGTCTTCCTGACCGGCTTCATGTCGCCGAGCGAGAAGATGAACGGATGCGGCGGCGCACCGGCCGACGAAGCCGACGCGCGCTGGGCTTCCGCGAGCGGGCCGGGCTCGTCGCCCTGGAAGATCCACAGGTTGTCGAGCGGAACGTTCCTGAACGCATCGGCCGGCACGCCGAAGTTCAGCGCGAGCACGTCGGGCGGCGTATGCGCGACCCAGTCGGTCAGCAGCAGCGTATTGAATTCCGACGCACGGCCGTTATCGAACGCGAGCAGGAATTCGGCGCCGTCGGTGCCGAGGCCCTGCAGCGAATGCGGCAGGCCGGGCGGGAAATACCAGAGATCGCCGGTTTTCACGTCCTGCACCGACGGCCGCCCCAGTTCGTCGAGCACCGTGATCCGGCATCGGCCGTCGAGCATGATCGCCCACTCGGCCTGCTGGTGCCAGTGCATCTCGCGAATGCCGCCGCGCGTCAGGCGCATGTTGACGCCGGAAATGGTTTCAGAAATCGCAAAATCGTCCTGCGTGACTTCGCGCGCCCATCCGCCATTTTGAATTCGTTTATGGGCATTATTGAACGACGCCCAGAATAATGGCATCCCGTTGATATCCGTGGCCGGCGGATCCTGAAAAGACTGAAACTGGTTGGCGATTGCCGGATTTTTCGGACCCGGGTCAGTCAGGCTCTGGCGGTTGCGCGCATTCACCGCGCCTTCCGGCGGACTGTCCGGATTGCCGAACGAGGCGGCCTTGGCCGATACCGCAATGCCCGCGGCGGCAATGGCGCCGGCCGTACCCGCCAGCATCTTGCGTCGAGAAAGATTCGTCATGATTTCCTCTTCATTCTTGCGATTAAGCGAATTCCCATTACGGAACACTTGCCGTTTTTCGGATTATCGAAAATCAAACATCCCGTGACGCAAGTTAAATACAAATCGCCGCAAAACTTAAATGAATTATTAACCTGAATTAATGATTTAATCTGATCGACTTTAATTTTGTAATTATTGCGGTGCAGAGGGATGCAGGGCGGCGACGGATGTCGGCGAATCGGTCAGGTACGGTGAATGTGGAAATACGACCGCGTCCGGTCGCGGTGCCTCGGATGGCGACAAGAGGAAATCCAGACGTGTAGCGCCAGGCATAAACGCAAAATATGCCTGACAGACATAAAAACGTACCCTTGCACGCCCTCACCCGCCCCTTGAACGCGTTTTCGACCCTATCACCCATCCTCACACCATAGTTTTTATCCGCTGGCGCGAATGATTTTGGCTTTGTTAGATGGATGACATTCGATCAACAGACGACAACGATCTAACATCCGATGACCTGCGCGTTCGCCCGTACCGTCGAATCCCGCTATGCCGAGCTGACGCCGACCGCCAAGCGCATCGCCAGCTACATGCTCGCGAACCTGGACCGGCTCGGGCTCGAGACGGCCGACCAGATCGCGCAGCAGGCCGGCACGAGCGGCATCTCGGTCGGGCGCTTCCTGCGCAGCGTCGGCTACCGCAATCTCGACGACCTGAAACGCGAACTGCGCGGCGGCGGCGATCGCCCTTGGATGATCACCGACCGGCTCGACGAATACCGCCGCGCCGCCGGCACGCAACCGGCCGAAGGCAGCGACGGCGCGCTCGCGTCGTCGCTCGAACGCGAACTCGATGCGATCCGCCACGTGTACCGGCTCGCCGAAGGCTCCGTGTTCGCGCAGGTCGCCGATCGCATCGCGCAGGCGGACGCCGTATTCATCCTCGGCATCCAGTCGACGCGCGGGATCAGCAACGCGTTCAGCAGCTACCTCGAATACCTGCGCCCGCGCGTGTTCTATTCCGACGGCCAGTCGGGCTCGTATGTCGATTCGCTGAACTCCGAATTCGAGCGGCCGTACTGCATCGTCACCGATACGCGCGCGTATTCGCGCAGCGCGCGCCGCTATTGCCAGGCGGCCGCCGAGCGCGGGCAGCCGTTCGCGCTGGTCACCGATCTCTCGTGCCCGTGGGCCCGCGAATGGCCGGCCGACCTGCTGCAGGTGAAGACCGACGTCGGCCAGTTCTGGGATTCGCTCGCGCCGCTCACCTGCCTGTTCAACCTGCTGATCACCGCCGTCGTCGACCGCCTCGGCCCCGCGATCGACCGGCGCGTCGCGCGCAACCGCGAACTGCAGCACACGTTCGACCAATTCGAATCCTGAGCGAGCCTGAACCGACCTGAACCGCCGATGAACGACCACCGCCTCGTCGAAATCACGCCCGCCTCGCATCGCGTCGACATCGATCTCGTCTACGCGACCGACCGCAACCTGACCGGCAAGCCGATCTACCGCCGCGCGCACTGTCTGCTGCTGGAACCGGCCGAAGCCGCATTGCGCCGCTCGGTGGACGTCGCCGCGCAGGCCGGCTTCACGCTGCGCATCTACGACGCATACCGGCCGCCGCAAGCGCAGCAGGTGCTGTGGGATTTCCTGCCCGATCCGGACTTCATCGCCGATCTCGGCCGCGGCTCGAATCACAGCCGCGGCACCGCAGTCGACCTGACGCTGGTCGGCACGAACGGCGAGCCGCTCGACATGGGCACGGGCTTCGATGAAATGGTCGCCGCGTCGGGCCACTTCCACGCGGGGCTGCCCGAAGCCGTGCAACGCAACCGCCTGCTGCTGCTCGGCGTGATGCACGCGGCCGGCTTCGCGCACATCGACAGCGAATGGTGGCACTACGAACTGCCCGGCTCGCACGCGCTGCCGCAGATCGACAACGCGGCGAGCGGTGCGTGGCGCCTGATGTAACGCACGTCCCGTTGCCGTTTTACGTTCACCCATTGCACGTTCACCTCACGATGGAGCGCAAATGAAACCCCTGACATCCCGGCTCGTCGCGGCGCTGGCCGCCGCATCCGTTCTCGCCGCCGTTCCGCTGTCCGCCGCGCACGCGGAAACGCCGAAGGACCTGTTCGTGATGGCCACGCTGCTCGACGAATTCACGACGCTCGACCCGGGCGAGATCTACGAGCTGGTGCCGGAGGAATACGTCGCGAACACGTACGACCGGCTCGCGCGGGTCGACCTGCGCGATCCGTCGAAATTCAACGGCGATGTCGCGCAATCGTGGACGGTGAGCACCGACGGGCTGACCTATACGTTCAAGCTGCGCGCCGGCCTCAAGTTCCATTCGGGCAACCCGCTGACGGCCGACGACGTCGCATGGTCGATCCAGCGCGCGGTGCTGCTCGACAAGGGCCCGGCCGCCGTGCTGAACGGCATCGGCCTCACGAAGGCGAACGTCGCGGCGAACGTGAAGAAGCTCGACGACCTGACTGTGTCGGTCACGACCGACCGCAAATACGCGCCTACCTTCGTGCTGAACGTGCTCGGCTCGTGGCCCGCGTCGGTGCTGGACAAGAAGCTGCTGCTGTCGCACCAGCAGGGCAACGACTTCGGCAACGCGTGGCTGAAGACCAACGAGGCCGGCTCCGGCGCGTACAAGCTGGTCAAATGGACGGCCGGCGACAGCATCGTGCTGCAGCGCTTCGACGGCTACCGGCTGCCGCTCGCGATGAAGCGCATCGTGCTGCGCCACGTGCCCGAAGCCGCGAGCCAGCGCCTGCTGCTGGAAAACGGCGACGTCGATGCCGCACGCGACCTGAGCCCCGACGATCTCGCTTCCGTCGTGAAATCCGGCAAAGCGAAGGTCGCGGCGTCACCGCAGGCGACGCTGCTGTATCTCGGCCTGAACACGAAGAACCCGACGCTCGCGAAGCCCGACGTGCAGGAAGCGCTGAAGTGGCTGGTCGACTATGCGGGCATCCAGGGCAACGTCGTGAAGACGACGTACAAGGTGCACCAGACCTTCCTGCCCGAAGGCTTCCTCGGCACGCTGAATTCGAACCCGTACAAGCTCGACGTCGCGAAGGCGAAGGCGCTGCTCGCGAAGGCCGGCGTGCCGAACGGCTTCTCGGTGACGATGGACGTGCGCAACGACTATCCGTACACGGAGATCGCGCAGGCCGTGCAGGCGAACTTCGCGCAGGCCGGCATCAAGGTGCAGTTGATCCCCGGCGACAACAAGCAGACGCTCGCGAAATACCGCGCGCGCCAGCACGACATCTACATCGGCGAATGGTCGGCCGACTACATCGACCCGCACAGCAACGCGCAGGGTTTCGCATGGAACCCGGACAATTCCGACAAGTCGAGCTATAAAATGCTGGCCTGGCGCAACAGCTGGGACATTCCGCAACTGACGAAGGAAACCGACGCCGCGCTCGCCGAGCCGACCGCCGCGCAACGCGCGCAGCGGTACCAGGCGATGCAGAAGGAGATGCTCGCACGCTCGCCGTTCGTGATCATGTTCGAGAAAGTCGCGCAGGTCGCGACGCGGCCCGGCGTGAGCGGGCTCGAAGTCGGGCCGATCAACGATCTCGTGTCGTACCGCAACCTGAAGAAGCAATAAGATTCGCCGCATGTCGACTCCCGCCTCCTCCCTCGAAGTACTGCGCACGCTGCCCGCGCGGCGCCCGGTTGTACGCTGGGCATTGCGTGTGCTGCGCTGGGCGCTCACGCTCGCCGTCACGTTCGCCGGGCTGCTCGCGCTGACGTTCGTGATCGGCCGCAAGGTGCCGATCGACCCCGTGCTCGCGATCCTCGGCGATCGCGCGTCGGCCGATGCGTACGCGGCCGAGCGCATCGCACTCGGCCTCGACAAGCCGCTGGTCACGCAGTTCCTGATCTACGCGCGCGACGTGCTGCACGGCAATCTCGGCATGTCGCTGCTGACGTCGAACCCCGTGCTCGACGACATCAGGCGCGTGTTCCCGGCCACGCTCGAACTGGCGACGATCGCGACGCTGATCGGCATCGCGATCGGCGTGCCGCTCGGCGTCGCGGCCGCCGTGAAGCACAACCGGCCGATCGACCACATCGCACGCTTCGTCGGGCTGATCGGCAATTCCGTGCCGGTGTTCTGGCTCGGGCTGATGGGGCTGCTGCTGTTCTACGCGCGGCTGCACTGGGTCGGCGGCCCCGGCCGGCTCGACCCTGTGTACGACGGGATGGTCGATCCGCGCACGGGCAGCCTGCTGATCGACGCGGCGCTCGCGGGCGAATGGGACGTGTTCCGCAACGCGGTATCGCACATCGCGCTGCCGGCCGCGATCCTCGGCTACTACTCGGTCGCGTACCTGAGCCGCATGACGCGCTCGTTCATGCTCGACCAGTTGAGCCAGGAATACATCGTCACCGCGCGCGCGAAGGGCTTGTCCGAGCGGCGCGTGATCTGGCGGCATGCGTTCGGCAACATCGCGGTGCCGCTGCTCACCGTGATCGCGCTCACGTACAGCAACCTGCTCGAAGGCTCGGTGCTGACCGAGATCGTGTTCGCGTGGCCCGGGCTCGGCTCGTACCTGACCGGCGCGCTGCTGAACGCCGACATGAACGCCGTGCTCGGCGCGACGCTCGTGATCGGCGCGATGTTCATCACCGTCAACCTGCTGACCGACGCGCTGTACCGCGTGTTCGATCCGCGTGCGCGCTGAGGGCCGTTTCGACATGACCGCTTCCACCCTGCTTCTTTCATCGTCCATGCCGAAGGCCATCCAATCATGAACGCCGAGCGCCTCACATTGCGCGCGTGGCTGCTTTCCGATGCGCCCGCGTCGCGCTCGCAGGCCGCGCTCGGCCTCGCGTACCGACGCTGGCGCCGTTTCGCCACGAACCCGCTCAACCTGTTCGGGCTCGCGATCCTCGTCGCGCTGATCGTCGTCGCGATCGTCGGCCCGCTGATCATGCCGCACGATCCGCTGCGCCAGGTGCTGTCCGACCGCCTGCTGCCGCCCGGCTCGCCGTCGCACTGGTTCGGCACCGACCAGCTCGGCCGCGACATCCTCTCGCGGCTGATCGCCGGCTCGCGCCTCACGCTCGGCATCGCGCTGCTCGTCGTCGTGATCGTCGTGCCGATCGGCCTGTTGATCGGCACGACGGCCGGCTATTGCGGCGGCTTCGTCGACAGCGTGCTGATGCGCATCACCGACATCGCGCTCGCGTTCCCGAAGATCGTGCTCGCGCTCGCATTCGCGGCCGCGCTCGGGCCCGGCGTGATCAACGCGGTCGTCGCGATCTCGATCACCGCGTGGCCCGCGTATGCGCGGCTCGCGCGCGCCGAAACGATCCGCATCGCGCAGGCCGACTACATCCACGCCGCGCGGCTGCAAGGCGCGTCGGGCCCGCGGATCCTGCTGCGCTACATCATGCCGCTGTGCATGTCGTCGGTGATCGTGCGCGCGACGCTCGACATGGCCGGCATCATCCTGACCGTCGCGGGCCTCGGCTTTCTCGGCCTCGGCGCGCAGCCGCCGAGCCCCGAGTGGGGCTTCATGGTGGCGTCGGGCCGCAACGTGCTGCTCGACGCATGGTGGGTCGCGACGCTGCCCGGCATCGCGATCCTGCTCGTGAGCCTCGCGTTCAACCTGCTCGGCGACGGGCTGCGCGACGTCTTCGATCCCCGTCATGGAGCGTGACATGCCGATGCATTCCACCACCGCGCCCGCGCCGCTCTGCGAGATCGACGGGCTGAAGATCGGCTTTCGCGGGCACGACGGCGTCGTCACCGACGCGGTGCGCGACCTGTCGCTGACGCTCGCCCCCGGCGAACGGCTCGGCATCGTCGGCGAATCGGGTTCCGGCAAGTCGCTGACGGGCCGCGCGCTGCTCGGCCTGCTGCCCGACGCCGCCCGCTGGTCGGCGCGCACGATGCGCTTCGCGGGCCACGACCTGCTCGCGATGTCGCCGCGCGAACGCCGGCGGCTGTGCGGCAGCCAGATGGGCATGATCCTGCAGGACCCGAAGTATTCGCTGAACCCGGTGATGACGGTCGCGAAGCAGATGGGCGAAGCGTTCCGCCTGCACGAGCCCGGGCCGCGCGGCCGCGCGCTGCGCGAACGGATCGTCGACGCGCTCGCGGCCGTGCAGATCCGCGACCCGGCGCGCGTCGCCGATGCGTATCCGCATGAGTTGTCGGGTGGCATGGGCCAGCGCGTGATGATCGCGATGATGGTGTCGACCGGCCCGCGCCTGCTGATCGCCGACGAACCGACGTCCGCGCTCGACGTCGCGGTCTCGATGCAGGTGCTCGCGGTGCTCGACGCGATGATCGCGCGGCATGGTACGGGCCTGATGTTCATCAGCCACGACCTGCCGCTCGTGATGTCGTTCTGCGATCGCGTCGCTGTGATGTACGCGGGCCGCGTGGTCGAAACCTGCGCCGCGCGCGACCTGCGCGACGCATCTCATCCCTATACGCGCGGGCTGCTCGCGGCGAACCCGCCGCTCGCGAACCCGCCGGACGAACTGCCCGTGCTGCGGCGCGATCCGGCCTGGCTCGATCCCGCACCGCATACGCCCACACCCGCCGATCGCCAGGAGGCTGCACGATGATCGACGTCGATCACGCATCGATCCGTTTCCCGACCCGCACGGGTCACGTCGACGCCGTGCGCGACGCAAGCTTCGCGGTGCGCGACGGCGAGGTGTTCGGGCTCGTCGGCGAATCGGGCTCCGGCAAGTCGACGCTGCTGCGCGCGCTGACGGGCCTCGTGCCGCTCGCGGCCGGCAGCCTGTCGATCGACGGACGGCCGGTGGGAGGCACGCCCGACCGCGCGTTCCGCCGCCACGTGCAGATGGTGTTCCAGGATCCGTATGCGTCGCTGCATCCACGCTTCACCGTCGACCAGACGCTGCGCGAGCCGCTGTCGATCCATGCGATCGGCGACGCCGATGCGCGCATCGCCCGCGCGCTGTCCGAGGTCGGCCTCGGTCCCGCGTTCCGCTTCCGCTATCCGCACCAGTTGTCGGGCGGCCAGCGGCAGCGCGTCGCGATCGCACGCGCGCTGATCGTCGAGCCGCGCGTGCTGCTGCTCGACGAACCGACGTCCGCGCTCGACGTGTCGGTGCAGGCCGAGATCCTGAACCTGCTGCGCCGCCTGCATCGCGAACGCAATCTGACGATGATCCTCGTCAGCCACAACCTCGCGGTGATCGGCTTCCTGTGCCAGCGCGTCGCCGTGATGCAGCATGGCGAGATCGTCGAGCAGCTTCGAGTCGAGGACGTGCGCACCGGGCAGGTCGCGCGCGACTACACGCGTACGCTGCTGCAAGCGACCGAAGGCTACCGCCGTCTCGACCCGGTCACGGACGCGCCGGCCGCCTGACATCTGCGCGACGCGCCGGCATGCGATACTCCGCACACCACGCGCCGGCTTGCCGCCGCATGGAACCCTTGTGCGTCGCACGGGTCAATTTCCTTTCGTCAACAGCTCAACAGCAATAGGGAGGCGTTCATGCTGCAATTCATCGAAACCCTGGTCGTCGGGCTCATCGTCGGCCTCCTCGCCCGCGCACTCAAGCCCGGCGACGACAAGATGGGCATCCTGATGACGGCCGTACTCGGCGTCGTCGGCGCGCTGGTCGCCGGCTACGTCGGCCGCGCGGCCGGCTGGTATGCGCCGGGCCAGGGTGCGGGCTGGATCGCATCGATCATCGGCGCGATCGTGCTGCTGGTGATCGTCGGCGCGGTGCGCAAGCGCATGGCCTGATCGCGTCGCCACACCACCTCACGCAAAACGGCCGCTCGTGATCCCGAGCGGCCGTTTTCTTTTGGCGAACGACGATTCGCGCTACTACCGATTCGTTGATTCCGCAACGATTCACCCGCAAAAAACGGCGTCCGCCGGCAACCGTCCCTCTGGTTTACTACACCGGCATTACCCGGGCTTGCGGCCGCTCAATTTTGAGATAAATTGATTGAAGGAATACGCCGCTGTTTGCTTATTCCCGCTATTTCCGTTTTTTCATTCAAGAGGTCCGATGGATTTGCCGTTTACGCAGTCAGCATCGCGGCGTTGACGGACTGCCACCCGAGCGGCCCCGCTGCGACGCGCTTCCTCTCTGGAGCCTGTCATGAAGCATCGCCCGTTCGCCGCCTCGTTCGCCCTGGCTGCCTCGCTTCTGGCCACGTCCTCGTCCTTTGCCGCCGGCGCGTCCGGCATCATCCACTTCTCCGGCATGATCGTCGAGCCGCCCTGCTCGTTCGCGCTCGATACGCCCAACGCCGCGCCCGCTCGCGTGCGCGCCGACTGCCCGCGCCCGGCGACCGGCCAGATCGCGTTCGTCGACGCGGCGAGCATGCAGGCCGTCAAGACCACGACCTTTACTCAGGCCTCGCGCGCAATCGTTTTACCGAACCGTCCGGGTAACAATCTCGCGCCGATGATCGCCGTCGTGACCTACCAGTAACACCGGCCGCCCGCGCGGCGCGCGGCGGGTCCGACGCGGCCGCGCGTCAGTCGCGATGGCGCGCGATCCAGTCGCTGAACGCGCGGATCTTCTGCTGGTTGCCGATGTTCTCGGGATAGACGAAGAAGTAGCGTGCGCCGGTCTCGAGCACGATGTCGAACGGCCGTTCGAGCCGGCGCGCGCTGACGTCGTCGTCGACAAGCGTCACGTCGCCGATCGCGACGCCGAAGCCCTGCATCGCCGCGTTGGTCGCGAGATCGAGCGTGTCGAAGGTCGGCCCGCGCGCGGGATCGACGCCGCGCTCGCCCGCATGATCGAGCCATGCGCGCCAGTCGCGATGGTCGCGGGTCGGATGCAGCAGCGTATGGCGCGCGAGATCGCCCACCGCTTCGAGCGGCGACGCCTGCCGCAACTCCGGTGCGCATACCGGCGTCAGCCGTTCGTCGAACAGCGGCAGCGCGAATACGCCCGCGCCCGGCGACGTGCCGTAGACGATTGCCGCGTCGAACGGCTCGGTCGAGAAATCGACGTCGTGCTGCCACGCGGTCGTGATCTGCACATGGAGATCGGGATGCTCGCCCTGGAAGCGCATGATGCGCGGCAGCATCCAGCGGATCACGCAGGTCGGCACCTTCAGCGCGAGATCGGTGCGCTGACGCGTGAGCTTCATCGAGATGTCCTCGATCCGCGCGAAGCTTTCGTTGACCACCGGCAGCAGCTGCTCGCCCTCCGCCGTCAGCGTGAGGCCCTTCGCATGGCGCTTGAACAGCGGAAAGCCGTAATGCGCCTCGAGCGTCTGGATCTGCCGGCTCACCGCGCCCTGCGTGATGCATAGCTGCTCGGCCGCGCGCGTGAAGCTGCGGTGGCGAGCCACCGTCGAGAAGATCTGCAGCGCGTGCAGGGGCGGAAGTCGGCGCATGAAGAGACAGGAAACGGAAGGACCGCGCGCCGACGCCGGCGCGCGCTGACCGACACGATAAGCCAAACGCCGGCTTTGCGCGAGGCGCGCGACGCTCAGGCCGTCGCGGCGAGTGCGCCCGCCGCGATGCGCGCCGCCGATGCGACGACGTCCGCGCGGGCCGCCGCGTCGGCCTGCGGCTGCGTGAACGACACGGCCATCACGAGCGGCGCGCGCGACGGCGGCCACAGCACCGCGACGTCGGTCGTCGTGCCGTAACCGCCCGTGCCGGCCTTGTCCGCGACGCGCCAGCCGGGCGGCACGCCCGCCGCGATGCCGGTCGCGCCGCGCGCGCCGCCGACCATCCATTCCGTCAGTTGCGCGCGCTGCGGTTCGCGCAGCGTGTCGCCGAGCAGCAGCCGCTGCAGCGTGTCGATCATCGCGACCGGCGTCGACGTGTCGCGTTCGTCATCCGGCACGGCCTTGTTCAGTTCGGGTTCCCAGTGATCGAGGCGAAACGTCGTGTCGCCGCTCTCGTGTGCGAACGACGTGACGGCCTGCGGGCCGCCGAGCACGCCCATCAGCAGGTTGCCCGCGCCCTTGTCGCCCGAGCGCAGCATCGCTTCGCAAAGCTGCGCGATCGTCATGCCCGTGTCGACATGGCTTTCCGTGATCGGCGAACCCGACACGACTTCGTAGCGGCGATACAGGATGCGGCGCGGCAGCAGCGACGCGTCGAGCGCGCCGCGCGCAAGTATCGCGCCGGCGGCGACGACCGCATACGTGCCGCACAGAGGAAAGCGCTCGCGCGCGTGGTGGGCGATGCGCACGCCGTTCGACGTATCGAGCGCGGCGACGCCGAGCCGGCCGTTCGACGCTTTCTCGAGTGCGGCGAGTTCGGCTTGCGCGGCATGGGCGCGCCCCTGGTCGGCGACCGGCGCTGACGTGCACGCGGCGACGAACGGCGCGGCAACGGCGGCAAGCAACAGCGAGCGGCGTGTCGGAGAGTGTTCCATGGATGAGTAGTGTTCTGTCGGAAACGATGGCACGAAGCAACGCGGGCACGCATCGGCGATGCACGCCCGTTCACGCCGACGGCCGGCCCGCGACGGCATTCGCCGCGCATCCCCGAAAGACGGCCGTCGGCCCCGCGCGAAGCGCGGGATTCGCAAACAACCCCTAGCCTAGCAGCGACCGTCGTCGCGTTCCAGCAGAACGGCCCGGCTTCATCCTTGCGAAGAAGGCAGGTACGGCATCGGATTCACCGGCTTGCCATCGCGCCGCACTTCGAACAGCAGCGCGACGCGCGAGTTGTCGAGATCGCCCATCTCGGCAATCTCGTCGCCCTGGCGCACGATATCGCCCGTCTTCACGAGCACCTTGCGATTGTGCGCATAGGCGGTCAGGAAATCCGCGTTGTGCTGGACGATGATCAGGCTGCCGTAATCGTTCAGGCCGGTGCCCGCGTACATCACGCGGCCGTCGGCCGCCGCGCGAACCGGGTCGCCCGGCCGGCCGGCGATCTGGATGCCGCGGTTCTGCCCCGGCCGGAACCCTTCGACGATCTTGCCGTTCGCGGGCCATTTGAGCGCGACGCCGCCCGCATGCCGCTTCGTTTCCTTCACGACCTGACGGTTGCTCGCCGTCGATGCCGTGGCCTGGTTACCGGCCACCGCATCGCTCGCGGCGGCCGGCGCGGCGGCCTGCGTGCCGGCCGCGCCCGACGGCGGCAGCGGCTGCTGCCTGACGATGCGCAGCACCTGCCCCTTGCGCAGCTTGCCGTTCGCGCCCAGCTTGTTCCAGGTGCGCAGGTCGGCAACGCTACAGCCGTTCGCGGACGCGATGCCCGTCAGCGTGTCACCGCGTTTCACGACGTACTTTTGCGCGACGAGAATCGGCGCCGGCGGCGGCGTCGCGGCCGACGGCCCAGCGGCGGGCTGGCTCGACGGCGACGGCTGCCCCGCCAGCGTGTCGCTCGGCGGGACGGACTGCGTGTTTGCACAACCGGCCATGACGAGCACGGCGGCCAGGCCCGACAGCCAAGCCGCATTGCGGCAAATCTCGCGCGTTTTCATGGACGATCCGACTCCGGTTTGACAATCTTTCAAGCATCTCAAAAACGGAACGGCCGACGTGTAACCGGATGCAAACAATGATGACAAACGATCACGAACGGGACGCCAGCCGACATTCGCTACCGGTAATACGGTCCGATCCCGAAAAACTTGATGGTCTTTTCGCGTGAAAACGGAAGAATTTTCGTCTCAGGAGACTATGGCGGATTGATTTCAATAGGATTGTGCCGCCGCGCTCAACGCAGCCATGCGACGAGTTCGGAACAGGCCCACGCGATGCCGATGCACAGGAACAACACATGCAACGCGATCTTGAACGACACGCCCCACGACGAATCGATCTGCATGACTGGCTCCCCACTGTCGAGATGCGGCCATGATCGGGCATCGATCGTGCCCCGAAAATGCGGAACCGGCGAATCGGGTCTCAGGCTGCGCCTGAGACCGACACGGCGGTTCCTGCTAACTTATCGGCCATTCCAACGCTATCGCTCCCCGCCCATCATGCGCTTCGACCTGACCGACCTGCGGCTCTTCCTGAACATCTGCGAGGCCGGCACGATCACGAGCGGCGCCGAACGCACGCACATCACGCTGCAGGCCGCGAGCGAGCGCATCCGCGGCATGGAGGACGAGCTCGGCGTGCCGCTGCTGCACCGGACGAAATCGGGCGCGCAGGCGACCGACGCCGGCCGCGCGCTCGAACACCACGCGCGCACCGTGCTGCAACAGATCGACCACATGCGCGGCGAACTGCAGCAATACGGTCAGGGGCTGCGCGGCCATATCCGGCTGCTGTGCAACACGGCGTCGCTGAGCGAATACCTGCCCGACGCGCTGGCCGATTACCTGCCGCATCATCCGAAGCTGTCGATCAGCGTCGAGGAGCGTTCGAGCCAGGAGATCGTGCATGCGATCCGCAACAAGACGGCGGAGATCGGCATCGTTGCCGATTCGGTCGGGCTCGGCGGGCTCGAACAGAAACCGTTCCGCGAAGACTGGCTGATCGTCGTCGTGCCGGCCGCGCATCCGCTCGCGTCGCACGACAAGGTCGCGTTCGACGCGATCGCCGATGCCGATTTCATCGGCCTCACCGACGGCAGCGCGCTGCAGGTGCATCTGGCCGACCAGGCGCGCGCGCTCGGCAAGCGGATCCGCTATCGCGTGCAGTTGAAGAGCTTCGATGCGATCTGCCGTGTGATCGCGAGCGGCGTGGGCATCGGCATCGTGTCGCGGCACGCGGCCGAGCGCGCGATGCAGACGATGGACGTGCGGCTCGTCGAACTGGCCGATCCATGGAGCCACCGGAAGCTGACGCTCTGCGCGCGGTCGTTCGATGCACTGCCGAAGTACACGCGAGAATTCGTGACGTTTTTGTCCTGCGAAACAGCACCGCGGTGACGCACGCCGCATTCGACCCACCCCACCGGCATACGGAGGCACGGCCATGACCGACACCGATCTCGCCACCCGCTACCGCGCGTATATCGACTGCCTGAACCGGCAGGACTGGCCGTCACTCGGCCGGTATGTCGACGACAACGTGATCCACAACGACCGGCCGCTCGGCCTCGCCGGTTACCGCGCGATGCTGGAACAGGACTTTCGCGACATTCCCGATCTCCGTTTCGACATCCGGCTGCTCGCGTGCGAGCCGCCGCGCGTCGCGAGCCGGCTTCGCTTCGCGTGTTCGCCGAAAGGGACGTTCATGGGGCTTGCCGTCGACGGCAGGAAGGTCACGTTCGCCGAGAACGTGTTCTATGAGTTCCACGACGGCAAGATCCGACAGGTCTGGTCGGTGATCGACAAGGCGGCGATCGAGGCCCAGCTTTAGCAGCGCCGGCGCGGCCGGGCACCGATCGTGATCGATGCGCCGATGCCCGGCTTGATTCGCTTCGATCCTTATGGATAACGTTTTCTCTCAAATATGATCAAACGCGCATCACTGGAGAGCGCACCCGCCTGCCGCTTCCGCGTCGGTATCCCGCACTGCGCCTAATCGTCTTCGGAAAAAATTCCCCGCAATTTCCGTGTAATCCCGATCTCGCCCCACACCCCCTCTTCCCACTATTCGGGTTTCTACCGGCGCCTCCGGCGTCAAAGTTCATTGACATCACGCCGTTCGATGCCTAAATTTGGAAAACGTTTTCCCAATGCATCAGCGCGACGCCGGCCTCGGCCCGCGCAGGGGGAACGCTTGCCCGCTCGGGTTGTGATTCAGGCCATCCGTCGTCAGGGATCAGGGTTGCATGGCGGAGGTCAGGTACGGGCGTCGAGCGCGGCAACGGCCATACCTGCCCGTCCTTCATCACTATTCAAACTGGAGACACAATGCATCCGCGCAGCAGATTCACGCTCGGCGCCGCGCTCGGCGCCCTTTCCGTCCTGTTCGTCAGCGCGTGCGGCGGCAGCGACGTGACCGACACGCCGCCGCCGTCGCCGCCCCCGTCTTCGACACCCGCGCTCGCGGCGAACTCGCTGCAGGCGCTCGTCTACGGCGCGCCCGACACCAGCGTGCCGGCCGGCACGAACATTCCCGTCACGATGATGGGCCAGATGCGCGCGCTGTTCGACCTGATCCGGAAATCGCCCGACTTCACGCAGGTCGTGATGGATCTCGGCGACGGCACGCCGGTGCACGTGCTCGATACGAACACCGGCGACAAATTCCTGCCCGGCAAGCTCGCGCTCGGCCTGTCGTACATCCTGATCGACATGAAGTCGAAGGGCGACCCGCAATACGCGAGCTACCTCGCGACGTACCAGTCGATCACGACCGCGATGATGGCGCAGTCGGGCGGCAACTACGCATATGCGAATACGTCGTGGGGCGAGTACTACTACCTCGTCGCGCTGAACAACCTGAAGGCGCACGGGATGCTCAACGAAGTCTTCAGCGACGCGATGCTCGCGACGCTGCAGCAGCGGCTCACCTTCTGCGACATGTTCGGCCCCGACGCGAGCGGCAAGACCAGTACGTGCCCGGCCGCCGGCACGCCGATCGACATCGCGTCGCTCAACACCGCGCAGAACTACTATGCGGTGTCCTACGGAATCGCAGGGCTGCGGCAGAAGCTCGGCTGGAGCAGCCCGTCATTCGCGTCGGCGACCGATCCGTCCGTCGCGACGATGGGCGCGCGCGACGCGCTGCTGTACACGCTCGCGAACCACATCCGCAAGGATTCGTCGGGCGGGTTCTCGGACGAAGCGTCGAACACGCACACCACCTATTACGACCAGGCGCGCTTCGACCGCTACAGCACGCTGCTGATCGGCGAAGTGGTCGAGCGCACGTTCGAGATGGGTAACGAAGCGAATCTCACGCCCGAGCTGAAGGGTTATCTGCGCAAGTCGGTCGACCTGATCCTGCCGCAGCTGAACACCGACGGCCAGGGCTTCAATTACGGCCGCTCGATCGGCCCGTACGGCGATTCCGCGTTCATGGAAGTGCTGACGGCCGCGGCCAACGCCGGTGTGCTGTCCGACCAGGAGAAGCAGGTCGCGTATGCATTCATCTACCGGGCCGCGCATCGCTTCGACACCTACTGGTACGACCCGTCGCTGCCGACGCCGTCGGTGAACATGTGGGTCAAGGGTCGCGGCACCGACACGTATCGCGGCAAGCCGCGCGTGATGGGCGAGAACTTCAGCCTGCTGCACCAGTACCTGTACGTGAACGCGTGGTGGAACAAGCTCGGCTTCGGCGGCAAGGCGCCGATGGCGGATGCGGACTACAACGCGTGGCTCGACGCGCTGCCGCGCTATACGCTCACCTGGTACAACCAGCCCGGCGACACCGCGCATCCGTACAGCGCGGCGCTGCTCACCGTGCGCGACGGCCGGCGCGTGATCAACCTGAACCTCAGCCAGGCGCCCGACTACAACTCGTTCACGCCGTACTACCCGGTGCCGTTCTCCGACAAGCTGATCTACGGCACGACCGATCTAGGCTATGCGCTGCTGGTGCCGCAGGTGTCGTACAACGGGAAGACCTACATTCCCGTCACGTACTACAGGAACCTGAACGTGCAGCAGGCCAACGGCCAGGTGATCGTGTCGTTCGATACCGCGAAATTCCGTCTCGCGTCGAAGAACGCGGCGTACACGACCGATCTCGACCTGCAGGTGCATACGGTGCTGACGTTCGCGCACGGCACGGTCGCGCGCAGCGACACGCTGAGTTCGGGCACGCTCGCCGGCAACCTGTCGGTCGAGACGGACTTCACGTCGTTCGCGGATTTCGCGTCCACGCACGCCAACGGCGACGGCGTATCGGTGGCATACGCGAACAGCGCTGCGACCGGCTATGCGGCATCCGGGTTCGACAACTGTGTGCTGTCCGCCTTCGACACGGCAAACGGCACGACGAATCCGCTGTCGACGACGCCGATCGGCCAGTTGCATTCGAACTTCGCGTGCACGACGAAGCCGTTTGCGCTCGGCGCGGGCACGACCCGCACGCTCGGTTGGACACTGAAGTACGCCGATCCGGCCTGAGCGGTGCGACCGCCGTCCTGTTATAGCTCCCGAAGCCGGCAGCAGAAACCGGCTTCGGGATGTTTCGGGACGGCGGGCATCACGCTCCGCGGCGATACCCGCTTACAGCCACCCCGAGGCAGCCATGTACGCACCGAGCGCAATCAGCCCGACGAAGAAGCAGCGCCTGAACGCCTTCTCGCTCATCACGCGCCGCGCGTATTGCCCGCCGGCCATTCCGGCCAGCGCCGGCACGAGCGCAAGCGCCGACACGCCGAGATCGACCGTCTGCAGCGCGCCCGTCACGCGCAACTGCAAGCCGAGCGCGATCGTCGATGCGGTAAACGACAGCCCGAGCGCCTGGATCAGGTCGTCCTTCGACAGCCGCAGCGCCTGCAGGTACGGCACGGCCGGCACGACGAACACGCCGGTCGCGGCCGTCACGACGCCCGTCAGGTAGCCGACCACGGCCGACAGCCAGGTTTCGTGACGCCCCGGCGCGGGCAGCCGCGCGGCGGCCAGCCCCCACAGCCCGTAGGCGATCAGCACCATGCCCAACGCCGCATGCGTCCACGTGCTGCCGGCCGCGAGCGCGGGCAGTCCGCCCGTCAGCGTGCCGATCGCGAGACCGGCGAGCAGCGGCCACAGGCGACGCAGCAACGGCCCGAACGACGGGCCGAGCCACAACTGCCACACATTGGTGATGAACGACGGCACGAGCAGCAGGCTCGCCGCGGCCGACGGCGGCATCGCGAGCGTCAGCAACCCCATCGCGATCGTCGGCAGCCCGAGCCCGATCATTCCCTTCACCGCGCCGGCCAGCAGGAAAACCAGCACGATGATCGTCAGCGTATGAATTTGCATGGAGGGCGTTCCGTCCGGTTGGGATGATTACGGCGCCGATGGTGAACCGCCGTCAGCCTGCCCGCCATCTGGTTTTGCCTGAGGCTGGCTAGGGCCCGTCGAGCGGGCCTGTCAGGCCCTCCGTTCGGGCCCCATGGATCACCCCTCGCGCCTGCTCGCTGTCGAGGTGAGCCATCTGTGAAGCCGGATAGCGGTCGCCGGCAGCCGCCCCGGCGGGAACCGCCGTTTCGATGCGAGAGAGATCATTGACCGTTAGTTGCAACTCAGGCGCGTGCAATGCGTCCGTCAATTGCGTGCGCTTGCGCGCGCCGACCAGCGGCACGATGTCGATGCCGCGCGACAGCACTCACGCGATCGCGCCCCGGGCCGGATTGCTGCCCTTCTCGTCGGCGATCGCGCGCAGCGCGTCGACCTTCGAGTGGTGAGTGGACGGACCGGATTGTCGGTGCATCGCGGCGCGCGATAAACGCGAAACGCTCCACCAAACCATTCGACGCTGATCAACAATGGAGCCTGTTCCAATCCGCCAACGCTCCCGCCCCGTATGGACCATCTGCAAGCAATGCGCATCTTCGCGCGCGTCGCCCATCTCGGCAGCTTTACGAAAGCGGCCGAGCAGTTGCAACTGCCGCGCCCGACGGTGAGCAACGCCGTCCAGTATCTGGAAAAGCACCTGAATATCCGCTTGCTGCAGCGCACGACGCGGCGCGTCGCGCTGACCGCCGAGGGCGCGACCTATTACGAGCGCTGCGTGCAGTTGCTGGTCGATCTCGACGATGCGGAATCGCTGTTCGAGGACGCCCGCGCGTCGCCACGCGGCGTGATCCGCGTCGACCTGCCCGAGCGCTTCGCGCTGAACCAGGTGATTCCGGCACTGCCGGATTTTCATGCGCGCTACCCGGACCTGCGCGTCATGATCAGCACGACCGACCGCTTCGTCGATCTCGTCTCCGACGGCATCGACTGCGCGGTGCGGGTCGGCGTGCTGTCCGACACGTCGCTCGTCGCGCGGCGGATCGGCGAGATGGCGCAGATCAACTGCGCGTCGCCCGCGTATCTCGCGCGCCACGGCACGCCGAGATCGCCGGACGAACTGCCCGACCACGTCGCGGTCGGCTATTTCTCGAGCCGCACGGGCCGCGAGCTGGACTGGGAATATGCAGACATGGATACGGGCGAGCTGCACGCGGTGAAGATGCGCAGCATCGTGTCGGTGAACAGCTCGCAGGCGTATCTCGCGTGCTGTCTCGCCGGCCTCGGGCTGATCCAGGCGCCGCGCGACGGGCTCGCGCCGCTTTTCGCCGACGGCTCGCTGGTCGAGGTGCTGCCGGAATGGCATGCCGAGCCGCTGCCCGTGTCGGTGGTGTTCCCGCACGGGCGCCATCTCGCGCCGCGCGTGCGGATCTTCGTCGACTGGCTCGCGGAAACGCTCGGCGGCACGCGCCAGGCGGGCTGACAAGGGCCTGCATAGGGGCACTCGGCCCCGGCCGCCCCCCGTTCAGAACTTGTGGCGGATCGCGGCGCGCACCGCGAACTGGTTCGACGACGACGACGGCCCGTCCGTCCCGACGACGTAGCCGCCGTCGGCCGCCGTGCCGGTCTTGTCGCCGCCGACCTTCTGCCACGCGCCCTGCAGATAGACGTCGGTTCGCTTCGACAGGCTGTAGTCGGCCATCAGGCCGACCGTGTGGTACTTCGGCTTGAACGTGCCGGCCGCGGCATCGAACTTGCCGTCCGTGTATACGTACTGCGCGCCGAGATAGAAATCGGGCGTGAGCTGGTACTTGCCGTTGATCTCGAAGTTCTGGAACTTCGTCGCGGTCAGCCCGAGGCCAGCGAACGTCGAGGCCGGCAGGTAGACGGTCGACACCGGGTTCTTCACGTCCGTCTTCGTGTAAACGAAGCCGACCGTTGCCGGGCCGAACGTGTAGTTGACGCCGCCGCCGAAGATGCGCAGGCGATCGGCAACGAAGTTCGCGTCGTCGGCCGCGATCGCGCCCGCGCTGCCGACGCCCGGGTTGTTCGCCTGCAGGTACGCGGCCGCGACCTGCAGCCCGGCCAGCGAATACTGCGCACCGATGCTGTACTGGCGGTTGTTCGAGAAACCGGTGCTGTTGCTGAAGCTGTACGTGCCGCCGAACGTCAGGCCGTTCCAGTCGGGGCTCGCGTACTTGACCGTGTTGTTGACGCGGAACGAGTTGTCCGTGTTGTCGTTGTCGAACGGGTGCGAGAGCAGCGTGCCGCCCCAGTTGCCGTTCGCGGTCAGCGGCGCCAGATAGTCGACGACGGAATCGTACTGGCGGCCGAAGGTCAGCGTGCCGAAGCGCGACTCGCTCAGCCCGACGAACGCCTGGCGGCCGAACATGCGGCCGCCCTGGTTGAGCCGGCCGTTGTTCACGTCAAAACCGTTTTCCAGCGTGAAGATCGCCTTGAGCCCGCCGCCGAGATCCTCGCTGCCCTTCAGGCCCCAGCGGCTGCCCTGCGCGAAACCGCTCGCGAGCTGGTAATTCGTCTTTCCGACCCCATTGACGTTCACGTTGTTCGTGTAATTGAAGCCTTCGTCGATCAGGCCGTACAGCGTCACGCTGTTCTGGGCAAAGGCCGGCGCGGCGAAGGCAGCGAGCGCGGCGGCAAAAATGACGTGCTTCTTCATGACGGATCTCCGGAGCCGAGGGCCGGGCGGGCCGAGCGCCCGGCGAATGTTTGGTCTGTTTTGTGTGTGGCCCGCAGGGCGGACGACGCGGTGTGCGGCCGCGTGAGGACAAAATGGTGTCACGTCGCAAACCGTCCGTCCATCGGGGCAAGGAAACCGCGCGCAAAGCGTTGCGCTCTCCCAACTGCCCCGTTGCGCAGACAGCCTGACGGGGCTTGTCGGCAGCGGCGACCCGGCCCGCCATCCGCGTAAACCCGACAGGCGCCGCATCGGTGGCACAATGCGCATCCGTTCGCCATTTCTTCACGAAGTCATGCTTCACCCCGATTCATGCGCGGCGCGTGCCGGCCGCGCACGCGGCCCGCGCCGGGCGGCGGTCCGATGACCGCGCCTGCCCGGGCCGGCCGCTACGCCGAGCTCGATTTCTTCCGCGGCCTCGTGCTGCTCGTCATCGTCGTCGACCATATCGGCGGCAGCATCCTGTCGCGCGTGACGCTGCACGCGTACGCGCTGTGCGACGCGGCCGAGGTATTCGTGTTCCTCGGCGGCTTCGCGACCGCGATCGCGTACAACTCGCTCGCCGAGCGGCACGACGAGGCCGCCGCGCGCCAGCGCTTCATCCTGCGCGCGTTCGAGATCTACCGCGCGTTCCTCGTGACGGCCGGCCTGATGCTGCTGATCACGGCCGCGCTGAACGCGCTCGCGATCGACGGCCCGAACATGCCGACCAACGATCTCGACGGCCTGCTCCACAAACCGCTCGCCGCGCTGCGCGACATCCTGCTGTTCCGCCGCCAGCCGTACCTCGCGTCGGTGCTGCCGATGTACGCGTTCTTCGCGCTGCTCGTCCCGCTCGCGCTGCCGCTCGCGCGCACGCAGCCGTGGCTGATGCTCGCGTTCAGCGGATCGCTGTGGTACGCGGCGCCGCACGTCGCGCGCTTTTTGCCGACCGTTGAAGGCGCGCCGTGGGACTTCAACCCGTTCGCGTGGCAGTTCCTGTTCGTGCTCGGCGTGATCGCGCGCTGCCAGCCCGTCTACCAGACGCTCGCGCCCAAGCCGCAGGGCTGGCTGCTCACGGCCGCCTCACTCGCGATCGTCGCGGCCGGCGCGTACTACCGGCTGCGCATCGAGCCGTTTCCAACCGATCCGTCGATCAAGCAGAACCTCGGCGCGCTGCGGCTCGTGAACTTCCTCGCGATCGCGTGGCTCGCGGCCAAACTCGTGCACCTCGGCTGGATGAAGAAGGTCGCGCACGCGATGCCGTGGATCGGCACGATCGGCCGGCAGGGGCTGCTGTGCTTCGTAGCGGGCACCGGCATCTCGCTCGCGGTCGATTCGCTGCTTTACCAGGCGACCGAAGGCTATCTCGACGTGCCGCTCGGCCTGACCGCCGATGCCGTCGCGATGGGCCTGCTGTATCTCGTCGCCAAACTCTACGGGCCGCTCGTCGCGCGGCTGCCGTTCCGTTCGCGGCAATGACGCGCCGCGCCGTCATGCGCCGCTGCTACGATAGCCGGCGCCTCTCCTGAAACGATTCGCCATGCGCCGACTCGCCCTACCGTTCACCGTCGCCCTGATCGCCGGCTCCATCGCCACCGCCCGCGCCACGCCGGCCGCGCCGACGGGTTCGTCCGCGCCGCCGCTGGCCGCGCAAGCCACCCAGGCCGCGCCGGTCACGCCGGCCGCCCAGGAGCCGCCGGTCAACCCAGGCAGCAGCGTCGCGCTGCGCACGTTCCGGTCGGCATCGCTGAAGCGCGACTGGTCGTACACGGTCTACCTGCCGCCCGGCTATAACCCGGAAGGCGCGCGCTACCCGGTGATGTACCTGCTGCACGGCAATGCCGGCAACGCGAACGACTGGATCACGCAGGGCCGGCTGCAGGCCACCGCCGACACGCTGATCGAGCGCCGCGAGATTCCGCCCGTCGTGATCGTGATGCCGCAGGGCGGCACCGACTGGTACGTCGACCGCAAGGAGAAGATGCAGAGCGCGTTCCTCAACGATCTGCTGCCCGAAGTCGAAGCGCACTTCGCGGTGTCGAACCAGCGCGCGGGCCGCGCGATCGGCGGCGTGTCGATGGGCGGTTTCGGTGCGCTGCGCTTCTCGCTGCTCGAACCCGGCCTGTTCTGCGGTGCGATGCTGCTGAGCCCCGCGATCTATGCGAACGAGCCGCCGCTCAATTCCGCCGCGCGCTATGTCGGCGTGTTCGGCGACCGGCAGTTCGACTCGCGCGTGTGGCACGAGCTCAACTACCCGGCGCTGATGCGCGGCTATTTCGCGCGTAGCTGGCGCGTGCCGATGTTCATCGCCGCCGGCGACGACGACCTGACGATCCAGGCGGAATCGAGCGTGCTGTACACGCAGCTGCGCCGTGCGCAGAACCCGGCCGAGTTGCGCATCGTCGACGGCGGGCATACGTGGGACGTGTGGCGCGGACTGCTCGGGCAGGGGTTGAAGTACGCGCTCGAGTGCGTGAAGTGACGGCGGGCGGGCGTGGCCCCGCCCGTTTTCGTCAAGCCGGCCGATGCCCGGCCCATCGTCCGTCGACTGGCGCAATGCACTGCGCGCGCCCCGGGCGCGCACGCCGGGCTCAAAGCCACGTGCCGCCCTGCCGCTCGCTCGGCTCCTCGGCGAGCGCGTCGAAATCGTGGATCCAGTCCAGATGGTGCAGCACGCTGTCGCGTTCGGCCAGACGCGCGTTGCGCGCCTGCGCGGCCGGCCCGTCGGGCAGGTGCAGCACGTCGGCCGCGGAAATCGACGCGTACTGCACCTTGCGCGTACGGCCGCGACGCAGGCGCTCGTATGCTTCCTGCGCGCCGCGCCAGTTGCCCGGGCCGGCCTTCGCCAGTTGCGCCGCCAATACCACCGCATCCTCGATCGACTGGTTCGCGCCCTGCCCGTGATGCGGCACCAGCGCGTGCGCGGCGTCGCCGATCAGCGTCACGCGCCCGCGGCTCCAGCGGCCGAGCGGCGGCCGATGGAACAGCCCCCAGCGCTGGCTGATCGGCACGGCGGTGATCATCTGCACCACCGCCGGATGCCAGCTCCTGAACATGCGCAGTTGCTCGCCCTCTTCCGCCGGCATGACCCAGTCGCGCGACGGCCACGGTGACGGATGACGCTCGACCAGCAGGAAATTCTGGTCGCCGTTGTCGCCGATCGGATAGTGCAGCAGATGCCCGTGCGGCCCGACCCAGAACTGGATCGTGTCGGGATCGGGCAGCAGGTCCATGCTCGCGGCCGGTACCACGCCGCGAAAGCCCGAGCAGCCCGAATACAGCGCATCGTCATAACCGAGCATCCAGCGCCGCGTGATCGAGCGCGCGCCGTCCGCGCCGATCACGAGATCGGCTTCGACGCGCTCGCCGTTGTCGAACGCGAGCGTGACGCGATCGGCGTGCTGCGCGAGATCGACGAGCCGATGGCCGAGATGGATGCAGTCGAGACCGACCGCCTTCGACAGCACGGCCTGCAGATCCGCGCGATGCACGCCCCAGTAAGCGCCGCCGAATTGCCGGCGATAGTCGGGTTCGCCGCGATGATGGCCGATCACCGCACCGCTGCGCCCGTCGCGATAGACGAGGCCCGGGATGTCCGCACACACCGCGTCGAAGGCCGCACGCAAGCCCATGCGTTCGTAGAAGCGCGTCGCATTGGCCGACAGCGCGACGGCCGCGCCGACTTCGCGCAATTCGTCGGTCTGCTCGTAGAGCTGCGCGTCGATGCCGTGCTCGCGCAGCGCGAGCGCGAGCGTCAGGCCGCCGATGCCGGCGCCGACGATCGCGATTTTCAGGTTCTTCTGCATGATGAAGGTGTCTCCGATATTCAGATGTGGGGTCTGCGTGCTGCGCAGCGGTCATGTCGAATGCATGCGCCGTATCGGTAGTTTCAGGAGTGGACATTCATCCCGCAATAAAATGAAATGAATCTACTTCATCACCGAATGCAATGAGCCGGGCAATGCGAAACCCATGGAACTGAGCGAGATCGACCTGAACCTGCTGCTGCTTTTTCAGCGGCTGATGCAGGAGCGGCGCGTGTCGAGCGTCGCCGAGCAGATGAACATGAGCCAGCCGGGCGTCAGCAATGCGCTCGCGAAGCTGCGCCGCCGGCTCGGCGATCCGCTGTTCGTGCGCGGGCCGGGCGGCGTGGTGCCGACGCCGTTCGCGCTGCGTCTCGCGGAGCCCGTGTCGCACGCGCTCGCGACGCTGCACGCCGCGCTCAATCCCGAGACCGGTTTCGATCCGCTGCGCGCCACGCGCACGCTGACGATCGGCATGACCGATATCGGCGAAGTCGTGTTCCTGCCCGCGCTGCTCGAACACCTGTCGCAAGCGGCGCCGGGCATCGCGCTCAATACCGTGCGCAACACGAGCGTCAACCTGAGCGACGAGATGGCCGACGGCCGCGTCGATCTCGCGATCGGCCTGCTGCCGCAACTCAAGGGCGGGTTCTATCAGCGCCGGCTGTTCGATCAGCGTTATGTGTGCCTGTTCCGGCACGGGCATCCGCTCGAGGATGCGCGGCTGACAGTCGATGCATGGCGCGACGCCGAGCACCTGGTCGTGGTGTCGGCCGACACCGGCCACGGGCAGGTGGACGAATGGCTGAAGCGGCGCCGCGTGAAGCGCCGGGTGCGGCTGACGGTGCCGCATTTCATGAGCGTGGGCTACATCCTGCAGCGCACCGACCTGATCGCGACCGTGCCGGAGCATCTCGCGCTGCAACTCGCCGCGCCGTTTTCGCTGGGCTGGCGCGCGCTGCCCGTCACATTGCCCGGTGCGCCGATTCATATGCTCTGGCATACGCGGGTCAATCAGGACGAAGGGAATCGATGGCTGCGCGGCGTGGTGGTCGATCTATTTGCGGAGACGAGTGCGCGAGCGCGGAAGGCGGCACCCAGGCGGATGAAATAGTCGCGGTCATCGCGCAATCGAGCGGGCGGTACGATGTCGCTTGAGCTTGCTCCGGGCACATTTCGAATGCATTGACCGGGTGGCGAAGACATCGATCGCTCGCCCCTCTTTCCCAATTCAACCAGCAGGAAATCAAGCCATGTCTGTCACGAAGAAATTCGCAGCCGTCACGGGCGCCGGATCCGGCATCGGTCGTGCGGCGGCCGTCGCGCTCGCCCACGCGGGATTCACCGTCGCGCTGCTCGGGCGCAACGAAGCATCGTTGCGCGAAACGCAGGACGCGATCCGCGCCGCCGACGGCGACGCGCACGTGTTTCCCGCCGACGTCACCGACGAAGCGTCGGTCGACCGCGCGTTTTCGCAAATCGCGCAGCAGTTCGGCCGGCTGGACGTGCTGTTCAACAATGCCGGACGCAACGCCCTGCCCGTTTCACTCGGCGAATACGAATTCGACGTGTGGAACAGCGTCGTCGCGACGAACCTGACCGGCGTCTTTCTGTGCGCGCGTGCCGCGTGGCGCCTGATGAAAGCTCAGACGCCGCAGGGTGGCAGGATCATCAACAACGGCTCGATCTCGGCGCATGCGCCGCGCCCCGACACGATCGCGTACACGGCCACCAAGCACGCGGTGACGGGCATCACCAAGTCGCTTGCGCTGGACGGCCGCGCGTACAACATCGCGTGCGGCCAGATCGACATCGGCAACGCGGCGACGTCGCTCACGGAACGGATGACGCAAGGGGTCCCGCAGGCGGACGGCAGCCTGGCGCCCGAGGCGCGCATGGACGTCGCGCATGTCGCGAACGCGGTCGTCCAGATGGCGAATCTGCCGCTGGACACGAACATCCTGAACATGACGATCATGGCCACTGCGATGCCTTTCGTGGGGCGCGGATAAACGCGAGCGGCGCGACAGACGGGCACGACGCTACCGTCGTATCCGTCGATGCAGGCAGCGCCCCGGCCATGTTTCGTCAACCTGACTTGGCTTTCTTGGCTGCGGGCGACGGCTTGCGTACCACGAACTGACGGCGATCCTTGCCCCTGATCCAGAGCGGCGCATTGCCGCGCCCGCTCCATTCCTTCCCGCTCGCCGGGTCGCGATACCGTGCCGGCAGTACTTTCACGATATACGTACCTCGGCTACCGTTGCGGCCGACCAGGTCGCGATGCTTGATCGCATAGGTATCCATCAGCGAGTGAACCTTCGCGATCGCATCGATGCGTTCACGTGCGCGTGCGCGCTCGATTTCCTCGTCCAGTTCGGACAGCTCGACCACGAGCTGCGCATAGGTCTTGCTCACGCTCATCTTCTGCTTCCTGTCCCGCATCCGCATGCGAATCGACATGATTCGCATGACTAACGGACTGTTTTACAACGCCCCGTGACAGCAACATTAACTTGATCGCATGCGACGCATCGCTGCGCGCCGGACAACGCGACGCGAAGAGACGGACAATCCGCGGAACGCCGACGCCGCGGCATACACTCCGATGCCGCAAACAGACAGGCGCGTCCTGCCGAAACGATCGTCCACCCGGGACAAGTTCCCCGCTGGAGACATCCAGAAGCACCATCGCGCGCCGCATTTCACATATCAAGTGATATTTGAAGCCCAATCGTAATGGTATCCATCTCAAATATCAACTGATATCCTTCCCGCCATGAATACGGCGCCCCTTCCCCCGCGGCTGAGCCGCGAAGAAAGTCGACTGCAGACACGCGCACATTTGCTCGCCGCGGCAAAGCGGCTGTTTGTCGACCGCGGCTTCGGCGCCACGTCGCTCAGGGATATCGCGGCCGAGGCCGGCTATACGCAGGGTGCGTTCTATTCGAATTTCGCGAGCAAGGAAGAGCTGTTCGTGGAGTTGATGCGGGAGCGATCGAAAACGCAAGTGGCCGACATCGCCCGGGCGTTGAGCGACCCGTCCGCGACCGGGGACGAAATATTGAATGCGCTGGAAGTCTGGTCGCGGACCGTCGACGCCGAGCCCGAGTGGTCGGTGCTGGGCGTCGAGTTCAAGCTCCAGGGGCGTCGCAACCCCGCGTTCGCAGCGGCGTCGCAGGCGTTGCTTGACGGCCACCGCGATGGCCTCGCCTATTGCATCGAACAGATTTTCGCGAGGATGAAGAAAGTGCCGCCCGAATCGCCGGCCGTCCTGGCCGTGTCGTTCATGGGGCTCTCGCAAGGCCTGTCGCTGCAGCAGTCGATCCTGTCCGACGTGCCCATCGGGCACATGATCATGGTGTTCCTGCGCAGCCTGCTGGCGACGGCGGCGCCGGTGCGCTGACCGGCGAAGGTTCTGGTGGCACCGACGCTCGTCGCGAACAGCGACATGACGCTGGTGTTGCCGCAACGCCTTGCGCGGCATGTCGCGTTGTCGATGCCGGTCACGCTTGTGAAGCTGCCGGTCGAGGTGCCGCCGTTCGCGCTGTCGATGATCTGGCATGAGCGCACGCACGACGATCCCGCGCATGGATGGCTGCGGCAGCAGATTGCGGAGATTGCGCGGGAGATGGAAGTGTAGCTGTCGCGTGCAAACGCCCTGCGACACATTGATCCATGCTGAAGGCAAACTCCGCGAACAACGCGTCTTTGGCGTTGTGGCGGCCGTCGGCGCAGCAATACTGTTTATCGGATGAAAAATGACTGACGTACCGTATTTCTCCCAGTGGGAATCAAGGATGCTGATCGACAAGTTTCTGTCCGGTGAACTCCGTTCGGAAGACGATCCGCTCTGGCGCGAGTCGGGTGCCCACAATCCCGAAGAGTACGCTCGATGGAGCCCTCACATCTGCGGCATCGCATGCCTGAAGATGCATGCTCGCGCATCGGACGAAGCGCGTGTTCCCGTTGCTCGAACTGGTTCGCGACGCAGTGACCTTCGGCGTGTATCGCCCTGAACTGGGCGATAGCGGCAAACGCCTGCTATACCGACCGTTCGTGCAATGGCTCGGCGAGCGCTTTCAGATTCGAGGCAGCGTCGTCGAGCATACGGGATCGGCGGTCCTTGAAGAACGGCTTCGCGACGGACATATGCTCATGGCGTCGGTCCATCCAGGAATCCGGCATCAGGATTTCGAGCCGCCGGGGCGTGGCGGCCATCTGGTACTCGTGCTTGGCGTAGACGCAATGTCCGGTGACTGGATCTTTCATAATCCGTCAGGGTTTGAACGGGACACGCAGGAAAACGTGACGATGCGGCGCGAAACCTTCGATCGTTATTTTGCCAATCGAGGGATCTTGATCGCCCCCCAGGATTGAATCCGTACCCGCTTGTCGATGCCCCGAGTGTGGATCAATGCGGCCGGGTATGAATGCCGGGCGCCGGCCCTCTATCCAATCAAATACCCTCAAGCATCCGGATCTACCCTCTTATCTCGACGAACGGCGCCTCGAATTGCGGATCCGCTCGCGCCGCTCTCGCGCAAGCGATAGTTCGAGGAGGTCGAATGCATGCAGGTGCGCTTGTCTCGCGAGATTGGCATGGTGCCGGGCCCATTCGGACCGCGAGCCGATGTTGCCATCAGCCTTGTCCTGAAGGATCGACATCACGGTGTCGGCATGATCACGTGCCCGCTGGGCATGGATGCGAGCTTTCTGGATGCGACTACCGATTAGCTCCACCTGGGCACGCGTACTCGGAAAATGAGAGGTGGCCAGCGTCGAATACCGTACAGCCAATTTCTCAAGCTCCGCGGCGCATGCTACCGCGCCCGCGGCGGCAACGTTAGCCACGTGGACGCACTCGGTGGCGAAAGCATCGGCGAGTTTCGACGCCGAAGGCCGACCGAATCGACGCTTCCAGTACCAAGCGGGAATGCAAGCGTGGACGGCTGCTCGTATCAAGTTTGCAGTGCAATTGATTCGATTCGATCGGGCTGTTCTGGACATGGCGGACGAAAAGATGCTCTTGTCTGGACGTACCTTGACCCACGATTATTTACGTCTCGGCCTGGATCAGGAACGTCGTTCGATCGCGACCGGCAATCCAACGAGGTTCCCGCCCGCGCCCGCTCCAGACGGCGCCGGAGACGGGATCACGGTACTTTGCGACAGCCGGGCCACGCCGCCGACGTAGCTTGTACCGAATACCGTCGAAAATGTCTTCCGGCTTCAAATCGAAGTCGGCGATCAATTTCTGAATTTCTTTTACCGCACTCTGCAATTCCGTCTTGCGTGCAAGTTCAGCTTGAGTTTGCAGTGCTTGGATCTTGGCTTTCAGGTCCAGGTAGGTTTGCATGTCGTTTCCTCGGCAATGTGAGAATCGTGAATCTGGAAAGATTGCGCACGCATCGACCCAATCTGTTTCGCAATACATAATATTTAGCTTTGAATGTCCGCGATGCCGCGTGGAATAAAAAGCGCGATCGAGAGGGGAAATCGCGAGCCGCCTGTGCCGAGAGGTAATGAATCGCCGAACACAGGCGGAGCCAACGACCGGGGCTAGTCGATCCTGCGCGGAAGACTCGAGCGACTGACTGCCCGACGGCCCTCGGGCGTGCCGAGAGCGCAACCGCCACGGACACGAGATTCGGATGCCGTTGTCGATATCTTCGTCCGGAACGTGAGCAAGGACACGGCCGTCGTGCACCGGGTTTCGTTCAGACGACGATTTCGCTTCCGCGGCGGACTGCGAACGGCTACCGCGCCCCCCGTACATGCGCACAGTGGTGCGCTTATGCAAGCTGGCTCGGGATGCCGATGCTGTCGTAATCTACGTTCAGCCATGATGGTCTCTTGGTGTGTACCCCAAGGCCAGGCCGCAGGCGCCGCTCATTGATTGCCCTTCAGCTTCAGCCAGACCTTGTTGCGTAGTTGAAGTGCCGCAGGCGAGCACATCTTGTACGGCTTGAGGCGATCCTTGTATTGCTCGGGCGTCTTGGTCGCGGGGTTGTTCATCAGCGCAGGATCGATGTAGCGCTCCGACCCGACGATCTCGTTGCTGTACCGAATCGCGTTCGTCACCAGTGCAATGTTCTCGGGCCGCATCATCCAGTCGACGAACTTGTAGGCCGATTCGACGTTTCGCGCTTTTGCCGGGATAAGCAGACTATCCATGAACAGCCGGACGCCCTCTTTCGGATACACGAACCGGATGGTCGGCAGACGATCCTGCGCGCGCGCAGCGGCACCGTTCCAGACGTGCTGAACGGTGATTTGCCTGGACGCGAGACGGTCGATCGTGCCGTCGTTGCTGTAGGTCTTCACGAAGGGCTTCTGCTTCTGCAGGACGTCAAGCACGCGCTTCGCATCCTCGGGACGTTCGGTACATTCGTCCTGCCCCAGATACCAGCTCGCGGCCATGTACAGCTCCTCCTCGACGTCCAGATCGCCGATCTGGCCGCGCAGCGCCTCGGGCGGCTCGAAAAAGGATTTCCAGCTATCGTCGAGCCGGCCACCCGGCACGCGCGCGCTGTCGTATGCAAACCCGGTCAGGACGACCGTAAAGGGCATCGCATAGTCCCGCTGAGGATCGAATGCCGGATGACGGTATTCAGGCTTGATGTTTGCGATATTCGGCAACTTGCTCTTGTCGAGCTTGAGCAACAGGCCGGATTTCACGAGCACCGGGACGTAGTAGTCGCCGGCCACCACGACGTCGTAGCCTCCTCCCCCCGCCTGCAGTTTCTGGGTCAGTGCGGCATCGCTTGCATAGGTGTCAAGCGTCGTCTCGATACCGGTATCTGCCTGGAACTTCTTGAGCAAGTTCACGGGCAGGATGCCCGGCCAGCTTCCGATATGAAGCTCGGCGGCCTGCGTCGTCACAGCGGCGAGGAGCAACATCGCCCCGATTGTTTTTTTCATACTGTTCCTATTGCTTGGAGATTTGCATGGTGTATCTCGGACTGCTTGGGCGTGGATCTTCTTTTGCCTCGAGCACCGATGACCCAGACCGCCATCAGTTGCACCGACGAAAGGCCGATGACGACGGTCGAGACAGCGCTGACCTTTGGGGTGATCCCGATCTTCATCGCACTGAAGATGTACATCGGCAATGTGGTCATGCCGGCGCCAGCGAGAAAGTAACTGGTGACGTAATCATTCATCGACGCGACGAACGACAGCAGCGCCCCTGCGACGATGCCGGGCAGCGCCAAAGGCACGGTGATTTGCCGAAATGCGGCCCAGGGTGTGGCCGACAGGTCCGCAGCAGCCTCGAGCAGCGTGCGATCGATCGTCTTGAGTCTGGCTTTGATCGGAAGGTAAGCAAGCGGCACGCTGAAGACCACATGCGCAAACAGGACGACGCCGAATCCGAGCTCGGTCTTGAACATCGAGAACAGCATCATCGTCGCGATCGCCAGCACGATTTCAGGTATGGCAAGCGGAAGCGCGACGAGAAGTCCCGCCCGGTCGAACCCGTGCCGATCACTTCTCGACCACCCGGCAACCGCCGCGCTCGTCGCAAGCACGGTGGAAAGCACCATCGACATCAACGCCAGAACGAGCGAGTTCTTCGCGGCACGGACCAGCGTCGGATCGGACCACGCCTCCTCGTAGCCGCGGATACCGAACCCGTCCCAGACGAGCGCGGACGGGCCAACGTTGAAGCTCATCCCTATCACGATCAGCATCGGCAAATAGAGGAACAACAGCACCGCGATCGCGATTGCCGCGGCCAACGGAAACCGGCGCAGTTCAGGCGAATTCATGAACGCGCTCCTGTCGTTGAAAGAGCGCGCCCAGCCGGGGCATGAGCATCGCTAGAAGCACAATCGCGAGCAACGCAAACGACATGGCGGCGCCCAAAGGCCAATCCCGGCCGCCGGCAAACTGGAAATCGATCAAGTTGCCGATCATGAACGCGTGATTGCCGCCAAGAAGCCCGGGGATCGTATAGGAACCCAGTGCAGGGACGAAGACGAGCCCTACGCCCGCCATGACGCCCGGACGGCAGCACGGCACAACCACATGGACAAGTGCGGCCGGCTTGTTTGCCCCCAGGTCGTAGGCCGCTTCGACCAGCCGCCAGTCGAGATCATCGAGCGCGGCAAAGATCGGCAGGACCATGAACGGTGTGAACGCATAGACGAGGCCGATCAAGGTCGCGAGATCGGTGTAGAGCAAGCCGAGCGGGCCGTGCATGATGCCGGCTCCGATCAAGATCCGATTCACCAGGCCGTTGTCTGCGATGACGATGATCCACCCGTACATCTGGACGACGACGCAGGTCCAGAACGGGATCGTGATCAGGATCAGCAACGCGGCTTTCCACTTCCGAGGGCGCGTCGCCATGAAAAGCGCCGTCGGGAAGCCGATCAGCAGACATCCCGCGGTGGCCAGCAGGGCCATGGTCATCGACCGGGCGAAAATGGCGAGATAGCCCCGCTGAAGGACAAGCGAACCGTCGAAGTCCCGATCGAAGACGACCCGCTCGTATGCCCGGGCAGTGAAGTCGCCCCACGCGACGCCGCCGAAGTCGAGCGGCACGCTGAGCGAGACCACTGCCAGGATGATCATGGGAAGAACAACACCCGCGACCATGACGAGCACCGCCGGGTTATACATCTTCCGCCATGATTTCAGCTTCGGCAGGTGGACCATAGGGACTTGACGCACTACCAATTACCTCAATTAGGCCGGTTCGATTGGCAGGAAGCGTATCAAATAGATCGCTCCATTTATAGGGGTTGCCCGTGCCGTTCGCGCCAATGTGTTACCCGTCAGCGCCAATGACATTATAAGTTTGGCGAACGGCATTTTATATTGGATTATTTCGCCAACAGAAATTCTCGTACTCGTGCAATTTAGATCGATGCTGGAACATTAAAGCGTTGACCAATCGTCAGGTCACCGGGAACGGTCACCGGGTACTGCGCCGCACGCCGGCGCCCCGATGGGCGCCCCATGTGGCGCCATGCGGCTTCGCCGATGGCTCGGCTAACCCCGGTCCGCCGCGGCACACGTGGCAGCTATCCGGCTTCCGCGGCATGATCGTTGGCGGATTTGCAAAAATCGTGAGATAGTTGCCCGATTCGCACCATGCATATTTCATATAACGAGATGAGAGTCGATAACGAATATGGCCATTGCTGATAAGCTGGAATACCGCCGAATGACCGAGCGCGACATCGGCGCTTTTTACGACGTGCGATTCTCCGTGAGCGAGAATAGAATCCATCCCCACCAGGTTCACCTGCTCAACCGCAACCTCCTGATCGAGAAAATCAGGCAGGGAGGCGGCTGGATTTGTGAATGTCGTGATGAGGTGGTCGGGATCTGTCTGCCGGTCATCACCGAAAAGCCGTTCATCACCGCCTTGTTTGTGAATCCGTCGTTCCATGGCGCCGGCATCGGCCGGGAGCTGCTCGACCGTGCGCTGACATGGTTGAAGGAAAAGGGCGTGGCGCAAGTCACGCTCGTGACCGATCCGGGCTCGCGAGCCGATGGCTTCTACCAGCGTCTCGGGTGGAAGCGCGGCGAACTGGACGAGTATGGATGCCAGGTCGTGTTTACGAAGTCGCTAGGAGTCGAATGAAGCCGGTAGCCGACATGAGTCACCGCACTGCCGCGCAACGTCCGGCGCCGCTTCACACCATCTTCATCACGATCGACTTCATGAAGCGTATGGGGGTTCCCGTCGACGTCTTGCTGAAAGGCGCGGGCATTTCTCCGTCGGACGTCGAGCGACCCAACGCAATGGTGACGCATGCGCAGGAAATGGTGCTGTTTGCGAATGCACTCGAGGCGACCGGCAACACCGCGATCGGGCTTCATATCGGAAACGCGATCCCGGTGACATCGTACGGCCTGCGCGCCCACGCCATGCTGGTGAGCCCGACGTTGGGTGACGCGCTGCGCCTGGGCTTCGAGCATCCGTTGCTGGGGATCAGCTATTTCAGAATGAGGATAACGACAACGGGCGATGTGGCCAGAATTACGGTTGGCGGCTATACCTATCGCACGGATCTCCTGGTTTTGAATACCGACATGGTTTTCACCGCCATTCGCCGGGAGATGCGTGATTTGATCGGGCAATATCCGGAATTCCTGAGGATAGGATTTGCCTATCCGGAACCGCCGCACGCGGAATCTTACAGAGCCTATTTCAACTGTCCAATCGAATTCAATTCTCGCGAAAGTTTTCTCGAGTTCGATCGATCGACACTTGAAATCCCACTTCCGCTCGCACACCCGATAGAATTCGAATTGGCAAAAAAGGCGTGCGCAAAGCGCGAATTCGAACTTGCGCACTGGGTCCCGTCGGACCTCATCGGACGACTACTTGGCATGATGTACGACAACCCCGCGTGTCAAGACATCGCCGAGTTTTCCAGAGAGCTCGGACTTTCACTGCGCAGTTTGCAGCGGAAACTCCAGGAGATGGGGACGTCGTTCAGTGCCATGCACAACCTTGTACGTCAAGATCTGACATCGCAATATCTGGCCAAAAAGGAATATTCGATCAAGGAGATCGCGGCGCGATTGGGATACAAAAGTACATCCGCGTTCAGCCGAGCGATGAAGCGTTGGTCGAAAGAAGCGACCGAATGAAAAAATGGGCCAGGACTGCCCGTATGAACATGGCAAGCTTCTACTCCGCCGAACTCCAGAGGCGTCAATGCAAATTTGCCACGATCCGCGACAAGCCGGAAATTGTCGGGTACTCGAAGATGTGAAAGAGTTCGATGCGCGGCCATCGGTCGGCCAGCGACAGATGAAACGAAACCGCGTGCATCGACGTGAGGCCATGCGCGAAGAAGTTATCGTGCTCGCCGAGCCGGCTCACGTTCAGGTAGGGTGAGAGCAGGACGATCAGCACGTGTTCGGGGCTATCGGGTGCCGCGTTCCGTTTGACGGGAAGCGGCATGGGTTGCTCAGGCGGCAGGCTCGCAAGCGCTTTCCGATCGAGCTTGCCGGAGCCGTTGCGCGGGAGCGTGTCGATCACGGTCAGCTCGCGCGGCCACAGATACTTGGGCAAACATTGGCGCAGATGCGCGTGCGCCAGTTCCACCGGATCCGCGATGACATGGCGCGGATCGAGCGTGATGAATGCGGACAGGCTGTCGATCTCGCTCTGGTCGCGCGTGTGGATCGCCGCCGCCTCGCTGATGAACGGCAGCGCCTCCAGCGTGTCGCCGATCTCCTGCAGGTCGACCCGATGCCCGTTGATCTTCACGAAGTCGCCGACGCGCGAGACGAAATTCAGGCATCCCTCCCGATCGACGAAGCCGACGTCGCCGGTGTCGTAACGGATCGTGCGGCCGTCGGCGCTCGCGATGAACTTCTCCGCCGTAAGCGCGGCGTTGCCCAGATAGCCGAGCGCGACCGCGTCCCCCCCGATCAGGATGCGTCCCTCCACGCCAAGCGGCACCTCCGAGCCATGTTCGTCGACGACCAGCACATGCGTGTTCTGGATCGGCAGCCCAATGCGCCGTTCACCGGGCCGATCGATCCGTTGACAGGTCGACCACACGGTGGTTTCGGTCGGACCGTACATGTTGTACGGCCGCGCCGCACGCGCGTGGATCTCGGCCGAGAGCGTCTGGCCGAGCGGCTCGCCGCCGACCAGCAGGCGGTCGAATCGGAACGATGCGCCGAGGTACGGCAACAGGCACTTCAGCAGCGACGGTGTGGACTGGTAAATCGCCGGACGGACCTGCTCCAGCAGCCGGGCCAGCAACTGCGGCGATGCCGCCCGGCCGTCATCGGCGAGTGTCAGGGTTGCGCCATTGGCAAGCGGCAGCGCGTACTCCAGATAGAAAATGTCGAAGCCGGGCGAGGTGCTGGATAGCACGCTCGTGTCCGCATCGCATCCGAGCAGTTCGCCAAGGCAGTCGATCAGGTTCGCGCATCCCTGGGTCGTGACCCTGACCATCTTGGGTTTGCCCGTCGAGCCGGATGTGAAGATCCGGTACGCTTCGCGGCTTGCGCCTGGTGGCGGCGTGCACGTCGGCGCGGCGGAGCACGCCGCCATATCGAGTTGCGGGGTGCCGACCGGCAAATCGGCGATGAACGGATGCGGCGTGGCGGCCGTATCGTGCAGCACCGCGGTTGCCGCACTCACGTCGAGCATCTGCCTCATGCGCGGTGCCGGCGTCCGGAAGTCGATCGGGATGTAGGGCACGCCCTGACGCTGGCACGCGATCATCGCTACGATCAGCGGCACGCCGCGCGGCAGGCAGAGCAGCATGGCGTCGCTCGTTTGCCTCAGCGTGTCGAGCGACGCCGCGCATCCAAGCACTCGCTCGTGCAGTTGCCGGTAGGTCAATTGCTCGCCGCCGGCGATCAGCGCGATCCCGTCGGGGTCACGTTGCGCTGCTTCCGAGAACCGCGCGATGAAATCCCGGTAATGCGTCTTTGTTTGACCGCTGAGCATCGGTCGGACTCCGTCATACCTGGCTGGTGAATTCGTAGGCAAGCGCGATGAACTCGCCCGTCAAGCGGCTGATATCCGTCTCGCTGTAAATCCCGGGATCGTAGTGCGCGACGAGCCGGATGCGCTCGTCCGCGTCCGCCTGGAATTGCAGGCACAGCTCGGTGTAGAGCGGCCGGTAGCGGTACGGCCCCTCCTCCCACACGTGCCCGTTCATCTCGATCCGGTAACCGGTGTTCTGGTTCTGGAACATGAACAGCATCCGGTACGGCGCGCCAGCGCGGCCCGAGGCCTGCACGATCACGTCGAGCGGTGCGTTGGCGTGTTGCATCGATTCGGCGAGACGTTCGCGGACGGCCGCCAGGATCGCGTCGTATCCGCGCGTTTCGTCGATCTCGACACCGATCGGGAGGTTCGTGATCCGGCAATCGATCTGCCCCAGTGTGTGTGCGTCGCGATTGTTCAGCGTGGTGCCGGTCAGGACCCGGCGCATGCCGGTCCGCCGTGCCACCAGCGTGTTGAATACCGCGTAGAACAGAACGAACGGCGTGATCTTGCGCACCCGGCAAACCGCCCGTACCGCGCGCAGCAGGTTGTCGGGCAGGAATGCGCACCGCTCCGCCGCGGGATACGGCAGCGGTGCGCCGGCCTCACGCGGCGCGCGTCCCGGTGTCGAGGCGAGCGTACTGGCCGGTGTCCCCGCAAGCTGCTCGCGCCAGTACGTCGCGTCCTCGGGCCGCCAGTTCGGCGTATCCGATACCGGGACCGGCTCCGCGGTGCGCTCGCCCTTCAGCGTGCGCTCGACACGCCGCAACAGGTTCTCCAACCCGGTGCCGTCGATCAGGAGATGCGGAAAATTGATCGCGACATGATGACGCTCGCCGTGCCGCACGTACAGCACACGCGCGGCCGGACCGCGCTCGAGATCGAAGCGCCGGCCGAAGAACGCCGTCAGGCAGCGCTCGGGATCGTCCGATTCCGCGAGCGTCACCGCCTCCGCGGTCGTCACCCGCTCGCGCCGCTCGCCCAGCACGATGCCGTCGCCCGTCCATTTCAGCGTCATCGAGAAATCGGGAAGCCCGCTCAGGATCGCGTCGAGCGCGGCGCAAAAAGCCGGCCAGTCCGGCGCGACACCCGCCGACAGGCACAGCGGCACGTTGTAATGGCTGAAGTCGCCGCGCTGCAGCTTCTCGAGCAGGTAGAAGCGTGCCTGGTAGGCGTTCAGGCGCGTGCGCGGCGGTGCATCGGGCCCGTTCGACCCGACGCGCGCATTGATGCGCGCGGTCAGTAACGCGGGCGTCGGACAGTCGTAGATGTCCGTCTGCGCCAGCATCACGCCGTAACGCTCGCTGACATGTGCGATCAATTCGACGGCAGAGATCGAGTCGCCGTTCAGTTCGAAGTAGTCGCTGTCGGGGGTGACCGACGGCTCGGCGAGCACCGCCGTGTAGAGTTCGACGATCTCGTCGCACGACGCTGTTCGCGCTTCCCCCGCCCCCCGGGCGGGCGGGGCCTCGGGCCGCTCGCTCACGCCCGCATCCGCGTTTGCGCCGCCTGCGTCCGGCACCAGCGTGTAGCGCCGTGCCGACAGTTCGGGCAGTGCCGCGTCGAACGCGCGGCACACGTCGTCCGGCGCCTGTTCGAGTATCACGTGCGCGTTGGTGCCGCCGACGCCAAACGAGCTGACGCCGCAGCACGTGCGTTCGCGCAGGTCGAGCACGTTTGCGTCGGCCGAAATGCTGAATGGCGAGTCGACGAGGGCCAGCAACGGGTTCGGATTGACGAGCCCGGCTGTGCCGGGATAAACGCGATGCTTCAGCGCAAGTACCGACTTGATCATCGACACGATGCCGGACGACCAGAACAGATGGCCGATATGCCCCTTGATCGAGCCCAGCAGGATCGGTTCGGGCGTCGCGGGCGGCGGATAGGATTCGACGAAACGCCGGAGCGCACGCACCTCGATCGGATCCCCGATCGCCGTGGCCGTCGCATGGCATTCGACGAAGGCCAGTCGATCGGGCGCGACGCCCGCATCGGCATAGGTGCCCTTCAGGAGCGCCACCTGCCCGTCCACCGCCGGCGCGGCGAAGCTGACCTTGTGCGCGCCGTCGTTGTTGACGCCCACGCCGCGCACCAGCGCATGAATCCGATCGCCGTCTCGCCGCGCCCGGCTCAACGTCTTCAGCACGACCGCGCCGCCGCCATCGGCCGGAACGGTGCCGTCCGCCTCGGCATCGAACGGACGGCACACGCCCAGTCGCGAATAGATCGAGCCGGGCTCGTAAGCGTAGGCCCCGTCGAGCGGATACGTGATCGTCATGCCGCCCGCCACCACCGCGTCGCAGCGGCCGGCCCACAGCAGATGGCAGGCTTCGGCCGCCGCGACCAGCGACGACGAACAACCGCTTTGCAGGTTGAAGGACGGCCCTTGCAGGTCGAACACGTAGCTGACGCGGGTCGCGAGAAAATCGGCACCCCGGTTGACCGTCTCCAGCAGCGCAGGTGGCGGCGCCACGCGCCCCTGTGCGACCAGCGCCGCGAGATGGTCGTGATAGGTACCGTTGGCCGCCTGCGACGCAACGACGCCCACCGTGCCGGGATGCGCGCCGCGCGGGTAGCCGGCATCGGCAAACGCGGCGTCGACGAGCATCAGGAACCGGCGGCACTGAGGGTCCATCACCTGCGCTTCCTGTTCGCTGATGCCGTAACGGGCGGCGTCGAACAGCTCGGCGGATTCGAGCCGCCGCTCAGGCCGCCCGCCGCGAGGCGGCGCTGCGAGCAACGCCCATAACGCTTCGTAGTCGCCGGCGCCCGGCACGCAGCAGGCCATGCCGACGATGGCGATCGGCTCGCGGGTGCCCGGATTCATTTGGTGTCGTCCATGTCGGTGAAGTCGAGCACCGCGCTGTCGGCCAGCATCGGATCCAGCCGCGTGCGGATGAACGCGAGATGCAACGGATGATTCTGGTACGCGTAGCGGTCCGCCTTGCTGTCGAACGCCATCACGAAGCAATGGCTGAAGCGGCCGTTGTGCGGGTTGTCGGCGTCGTTACGGCCGAAGTGATACGCGCGGATCATCGGTATCCGGGTGCGCAGCCCGCCCAGCGCGCGCAGCGCATCATCCGCCTGCGACGCGCTCACGCCTTCGGCGAACGCGAACAGGATCACGTGGAAATACATAGCGCCTCCGCGAAGCGGTTGACGTGCGCGGCGACCTCCGCAAGTCGGGTGGCCTCGACGATGTCGACGTGGTGCGCGTCGATCCGCACGATCTCCGCATGCGGGCACCCGCCCCAGCCGTTGTCCGCCTTCGCCGCGTCGAATGCGCGGCGCAGCGGCCCGTCGGCGATCGGCAAACGGCTACCGGTCGCGATGATGTTCAGGAACGGCAACGCCTGCAGCGCGGGCCTGAATGCGCGCGCCATGTCGCGCTCGACCCGGAAGACCGCGTTCAGCCGCCGCAACTGCCGTTCGTAGCGCGCCTTCCCGAAGCGCTCGACCAGCAGGCCCGCACTGTCAATGAAATACGGCAGCGCGTCATCGTCGAACAGCGCGGCGTGGCGTTCGTGAAACACGACCGAATCGATCGCGAGCAGGCCCGCGACCGGATAGCTCGCCGCGAGCCGCGCTGCAATCAGGTTCGCCAGCATGCCGCCGAGCGACCAGCCACCGATGCAAAGCGGCACGCAGACGTCCGGCACCGCCTCCGCGATCTGCGCGGCGTACAGTGCGGCCAGTTCGTCGGCGTCGCGTATCAGGTCGCCTTCGTCCGAATACAGGTTGTACGAGTCGATCGCAAGCAGCTCTATGTCGTCCGACAGATGCGCGGCCAACGGCTGGTAGATCTCGGCGCCGGAAATGCTGGCATGCACGAGGACGAGCCGCAGGCGCGGCGTCGAGCGCGCCGCGCGCAGCCGCTTCACGAGCCCGCCGTCGGCGCGCGCGGGCGCCGCCAGCAATGCGGCGATGCTCCGCAGCTGCTCGCCGAAGCGATCGTGCGTGTCGATCCAGTCGAGGTCGATGCCGACGTCGAACGCGTCGTTGATATCGCTCACCATCGTCAGCGCGAGCATCGAATGCCCGCCTTCGTCGACAAACGACGTCGCGTCGCTCACTTGCTTGAGCATCAGCGCAGACTTCCAGATGTCCGCCAGCGCCGGTTCGATGCCCGGCAGTGGCGCCGTCGCCGCGGCATCCATCGCGACCGCCGGCCCCGGTGCGTCGACTCGCACGCCCGGATCGATTTCACTCACGCCGAGATCGAGGATGCGCGCATCCGGGTCCGCCACGCACGGGAGGCCATCCGGCGTCGGGTCGACACCCGCACGGCCGAAACCGTCGAACCGCTGCGCAAGCTCCGCAAGATCCATCGCCGTCACACACGCGACGCACGCGCTGCCCGCGGCGCGCCGGTTCAGCGTACGGGCGACGTCGCGGAACTCGGCACCGGATTGCCGCACGGTCTCGGCAAGCTCGCGCATCATCGCGGCGACGCGTTCCGGCGTGCTGGCGCCGACGTAGACGTGCAGCGGCCCGGGCGGCGCCGCGCCGCGAGGCTCGGCGAACGCGGGCGGCGACTCGACCAGCACCGCGCAATTGGTGCCGCCGATGCCGAGCGAATTGACGATACCCGTCAACGGCCCGGTCGCTGGCGCGCGCGATTGCGGCACATAGAGAGGCCCGTTGTCGAACGAGATGCGCGGATTCAGCGCGCGATGGTTCGCGGCGGGCGCGATGCATTGGCGCCGCGCCTGCACGGCCGCGCGCAACAGACCGGCGAGGCCCGCGACCGTGTCCAGGTGGCCGATCGACGACTTCACCGACGCGACCGCCGTGGCGTTTGCGCCGCGCCGGCTGCCGGCGAACGCTTTCTGCAGCGCCGCCGCCTCGATCACGTCGCCGATGTAGGTCCCGGAGCCATGTGCCTCGACAAAGTCGATGTCGCTCGCGTCCAACCCTGCTCCCGTCAACAGGCCGTCGAGATTCTCGGCAACCGCCACGGAGCTGGGCGACGTATAGGTCGCCTTGTGGCTGCCGTCGTTGTTGACCCGGCTGCCGCGCAGCACGGCGAGCAGCGCGTCGCCGTTGCGCCGCGCGTCGTCGAGCCGCTTCAGCACGAACACGACGCAGCCGAAGCCCGGCACCATTCCGTCCGCATCGCGGTCGAACGAGCGCACCACGCCCGATCTCGACAGGTTCATGCCGGGATGGTACGCATACCCGTCGTGCAGCGGAAACGGCAGGCTGGCGCCGCCCGCCAGCACGAGATCGCAATCGCCGAGCCTCAGCGCCTGCATCGCGGCGTGGATCACAAGCAGGCCGCTCGAGCACGCGGACTGCACGCCGTAGCTCGGGCCGCGCAGGTTCAGCACGTGCGACACGCGCAGCGATTGCTGCTCCTTGTTCGAGCCGATTTCGATCTCGAACGGATGGTATTTCGCCGCCACGTCGTGCTGAGCCCGGACCACGCTCGCATACTCGGTGTCGGATGCGGTGGAAATCACCGCGGTGCGCGCGGGCAGCGCTTTCGGGTAGTAGCCGGCCGATTCCGCCGCTTTCCAGCAGTGCTGGATGAACAGCCGCTGTTGCGGATCGATGATGACGCTGTCGCGCAGCGACAGCCCGTACAGGCGATAGTCGAACCGCGGCCAGTCCGTCATGTAGCCGGCCCGATCGACCCAACCCTCGCGAGGCGGCGCCGCGTCGTCGGGCGACGAAAACGCGTCCTCGCCGGCGAACACCAGCCGTTCGAAATCGCCGAGCGTGCCCGCGCCCGGCAACGCGAGCGACGCCCCGATCACCGCGACCCTGGCATCCGGTTGCGCGACGTGTGCCATGTCAGCGTGCCCAGGTGTTCCGATACTGGTCGTCGTCCACCATGAACCACAGCTCCTTCACCTTGTCGCCGACGAAGCGCTTCTCGACCATGATATTGATCCGGCGGCTGCGGCCACTCTCCTTCTCCGTGACGTCGCGAACCAGGCGCGCGAAGGTCCGATCGCCGCTCGCAAACACCGATTCGATCGTTGTCCTGATGTCCGAGTGCGCGGCGACGAAGTCGCGCATCGACGACTTCAGCGACTCGACGCTCAGATCCTTCCCGTTGAAATGGCAGACGGCATCGTCGTGATAATGGTTATTCACCGCGGGGCAGTTGCCGGTGTCGAACACGTCCGTATACAGCGAGCGTACGACCGCGATCATGGTGTCTTCCATACTCCCTCCTTGACGAAAGTCAGGCTGTTCCCGCTGTACGGGCTCTTGCGCAGCACGCGGCGCGGCACCGCGAAAAACGGCAGCCGCCGCGCCGTGTACAGCAGTTCATCCCACGACGCGCCCGCCATCTGTTCGGCCAGCGCGTCGAACGCGAGCGGGTCCAGCGGCCGCGACGTCCAGAAGAACGTCGCGGGCGCGCCGAAATCCCATGGCATCATCTCGACCTGGTTCAGGCATGCGAGGTCGTGCAGCATCTTCTGCGCGACATGACCCATGCCCACGCGGTTGTAATTGCCGTACCGATCGAAGCGGTCTTCGCCTCGCCGGCACGCCTGCCAGACCTTCGCGACCGGCTTCGACAAATGCTCGGCCACATCGCGGAAATCGATCTCGACGTCGATCTTCCGCGCGCGCAGCACCGGCCAGTTCATCGACGCGTCGCCCCGCAGCCAGCGCCCCTGCTCGTCGAGCCAGTACTCGACGAGGGTCTGCTCGTGCGCGAGGCGCGGATAGAAATACGTGCAATACGCATAGCGGATGCGCGCGGGTATGCCCTTGTGCCGCAGCATCCCGCACGCGACCTTCGAGATGTTGACGCAGTTGCCGATGGTCTTGTGCTCGAGCGGCACGTCTTCGCGCAAATCCCGGACACCGTGCGCGGCGACCTTTCCGAGCAGGTCCTCGACCCGGTACACATCCATCTCGGCCAGTCGATGCGGCCCGATTCGGGCGGCGTTCAGGCCGCCGTGATGCTCGACCACATGGCGAGCGGCCTGAAACAGCACGTCGATGTCGTCGCCGAGCGAATCGAACAGGTACCCGTAGCGGCCCGGATCGGTATTCGACGTGTGCCGCAGGTAGTACGCCCGCTCAGTACGCGTATCGTTCACGAATCAGCTCCTCAAGCCCACCCAGCGACCCCGCCTCGTAGATGTCCAGGATGTCGAGATGCACGCCGAGCTGGGTTTCGATCTCGGCCTGCAGGCGCGCGATGCCGATCGAGTCGAAGCCGATGTCGAACAGGCGAGCCTGGCGGTTCGTCGCCGGCGCGCGAGTCAGCCTCGCAATCAGACGCGCAAGCGCATCACTCCCCGTATCCCGCCCGGCCTGCTCCGCCTGCTCCGCCAGCAATGTTTCCGCGCGGCGCGCGAGCGCCCGGCCGTCGGTCTTGTCGTTGCGCGTGAGCGGCCAATCGGAGACGAACACGATCCGCCTGGGCTTCTCCCATGCGTTCAGCACGCCGTCGAGCCGCGCGTCGGCATGACGCCAGCCGTCGCGCGCCACGCCCGACGCATGACACACCAGCACCAGCCCCTGCATCGTCTCCGAACGGAACGCATGAACCCGTTCGGCCAGGCCGGCCTGCACGCAGCGCCGCTCGACGCCGCCGAGATCGACGCGATGGCCATTCAGCTTCACCTGCGCGTCGCATCGTCCGATGAAATGGTAAATTCCGTGCGCATCGCGCCGGACTTCGTCGCCGGTGTCGTAGAAGCGTCCGCTGACCGCACGTTCGTGCGCGGCGAACGCAGTCCCGCCCGTCTCGCCTACGTAGCCGGCGGCCAGCCCGGCGCCCGACACCAGCAGGCGCCCCTGGGCCGCCCCGTCGAGCAGTTCGCTCGTGCCGGCGCGCCGGATCTCGCACTGCACGCCTCGCACGGGACGGCCGAGCGGCACCTCGTCGACGACGCCGCGCGTTACGTCGGGCGTAAGCGCGGCGATCGTCGTGAACACCGTGTTCTCGGTCGGGCCGTAGCCGTTGAACAGCGCCGTGCCGCGTGCGCCGTCGACGAAGCGGCGCGCCGCCTCGGGGTCCACCTTCTCGCCACCGACCAGAAGCGTGCGCAGCGTGGCCAGTGCGGCCCAGCGATCCGCCAGCACCAGCGTGTTGAACAGGCCGGCGGTCATCCACATCACCGAGATCCGCTCGCGGCGGATCGCCGACTGCAGCACCGCGTGATCGAGCACGTCGCGCTTGTCGAGCACGACGAGCGTGTTGCCGTTCAGCAGCGGTGTGAAGATCTCGAACGTCGACGCGTCGAACGACAGCGACGAATACGCGGCGAACACGTCCTGCGGGTCGAGCGGCAGGAAGTCCGGCGCATGCAGCAGGTTGCACACCGACGCGCGGCGCACCATCACGCCTTTCGGCTGCCCGGTGGAGCCCGACGTGAACATGATCGACATCACGCCGTCGAGCGCGCCGATATGCACGGGCGCGCCGGCATCGAGGCCGGTCAGCCCGAGTTCGCCGGTATCGAGATCGAGCCGCTCGACCAACGCGCAGCATCGGGCGGTGCGCAGCATGCCGGAGCGCACTGTCGCGGCCGTGCCGGCGTCGATCGGCACGAACACCTTGCCGGCGTCGAGGCAGGCCAGCATGAACACGATGGCTTCCGGGTGCGGCAGGCAGAAGCCGACTACCGGGCCCGGCGCGCGCATACGCAGCGTGGCGGCGATTCGGCGCGCGCGGTCGAGCAGCGCGCCGAAGCGCAGTCGCACCGCGCCGGAGACGATCGCCTCCTTGTGCGCGTGCACGGCGCAAACATCCGAAATAAGCTCGTACATGGCGAGTCAGTCATGTGGCGGGGCGCCGCCGGAAGTCCGGCCCCGCGCCCCTGGGTCCATTCGCGCCGTGGTTCGCCGGCGCAGGTTGCATCGCTGTTGCGGCCGGTCTCCCCGGTCAGTCGTCGCCGCCGCGACCGTCGAACACCCGCACGGCCGAATACGCGAACGCCAGCAGGAAACCGACCAGCACCAGCAAGGACAGCGGCACGGGGAATACATAGTGCCCAGACAGGCTTCCCCGCAACAGGTCCACGCCATAAGCGACCGGGTCGACGTACGCGAGCGCCCGCAGCCAGGCCGGGACGTTGTCGAGCGGATAGATGGCACCGGACAGAAAGAACATCGGCAGCAGGATCGTGTTCGTGAAGACCGGGAACGACGTGATCGCCGAGAGCCGGGCCGCGAAGCCGACGCCGAGCGCGGAAAACACGACCGCCGACAACGCCATCGCGAGCACGAACTTCACGAGGCTCGCCACCGTGAACGTCACGCCGACGAACGGCGCGAGCAGCAGCAGCAGGATCGCGATCACCATTGCCTGAAGCGCGCCCGACAGGATCTTGCCGAACGCGATCGCATTGCGCGACACCGGCGCAACGAGCAGCGCCTTCAGAAAGCCGACCTGCCTGTCGACGACGATGCCGATCGCGGCGGAGCTCGAATTGAACAGCAGCGTCAGGATCACGATACCGGGGTAGATGTACTTCTGGTACCCGCCGCTCCCGAAATGCGCGCCGGCGCTGGCACTGAGGCCCGAGCCGAGCACGAACAGATACAGGAGCGGCTGCACCAGGCTCATCAGCACCCGGTTGCGATTGATCCACAGACGCTCGATGTCCAGAAAAATGATGCCGACGATGCCGTTCATGCGACGAGGCCCTCCTTCACGTTCCTTTTGCCGACCCTCTGCCCGTTGACGAGGCTGTGCCCGGTCAGCAGCAGGAACACATCCTCGAGACTCGGCTCGCGCACCTCGACCTTCTCGACGCGCGCCGGCAAGTCCCGCACCAGATCCGGCACCATGTTCGACAGATTCCTGCCGGTGATGCACAGGCCGCTCTCGTCCGAGTCGACCGCATAGCCGCGCTCTACCAGCCAGTCATGGGCAAGCGCGTCGTTGTCGGTCGAGAGCTGGATGATGCCGCCGCCTACCTGCGCCTTGAGCGCCTGCGGCGTGTCGATCGCGACAATGCGGCCCTTGTCGATCAGCGCGATCCGGTCGGCAACGTCGGCTTCTTCCATGTAGTGCGTCGTGAAGAAAACCGTCTTCCCGGCGTCGGCCAGTTCGCGCACCTTCGACCAGAACAGCCTGCGCGCGGTGAGGTCGAGGCCGAGCGTCGCCTCATCGAGGCACAGAAGCGCGGGATCCGCGATCAGCGCCCGCGCGAGTTCCAGCCTGCGTCGCTGCCCGCCCGACAATTGCCGCGCCGGGCGATCGGCGACGTCGGTGAGTTCGAGACTGGCCAGGATCTCCTCGGTCCGCTGCCGCGCGATCGCGCGAGGCAGCCCGTAGAAATGCGTCATCAGGTTCAGGTTCTTTCGAACCGACAGGATGTCGGCCAGCGCGGGCTCCTGAAAGACGATGCCGATATGGCGGCGCACCCACGCACGCTCTTTCACCACGTCGCGGCCGTAAACCTCGAGCGCGCCCGAAGTCGGCTTGCGCAGGGTCGAGAGGATCGAAAAGAAGGTGGTCTTTCCGGCTCCGTTCGGCCCCAGTAATGCGAACATTTCGCCCGGGCGGACCGTCAGCTCGACTTCGTCGAGCACCACGAGATCACCGAACTTCTTGCTCAGCCCTCGTGCGGCAATGCTGTTTTGCTGCGTAGAGACACTCATCGTGATTCTCCGGAATCCGGGAGGGTTGGATCGATGCGCGCCGCCAGCCCGATGGCCGGGCATGATTCGCACGTTATGGGGATCAATTCAACCTCGCTTCTGGTTCGTTTGACGGCATTCCGAATAGACACCGATTTTCAACGACGAAAATCCGGAATTAATTTCGACGAGCCGCACTTCTATCATGTGAGTTTCAGGCCTGTCAACAAAAGGCATACTGCAAGATTTAACAGCCACCTCGGCAGCATTGATGAAAACATCAAGCAATTCAATGGGAATCGCCTTTCTTTCGATTGCGAAAGATATTTGAAAGAAACAGGCATCGCCGTAATTTTTCGATCGAAATATATGGATCGAATAAAAATCCGAAACGATCTGCGAAATGAAATTGAAAGATTATCCGGATACCGAAACGGCCTGTCTAAGATAACAGGTATACAATCCCGCACACTCCATGTATTAATCTCGTTGCGAAAGGCGACACCCCGCAATACGAAGATGCGCCTTGATTAATTTCAATGCGACACCAAAATCCGACGAAATTCGACCCTTTGTTAAAAACAGGAACTTTTGCGCCAATTCCATTCGTAACCGGGAATAATCCCGAAAACCATACAGGCCGCTTTCACCATGAGCGTTAGTAATTCGCCACCTATTTCGAGGCGAATGGGTGTCGCGCGCCTGCAAAAATGCGAAGCGCCGTTGCAATTCCGGATTTTAATCCTGTTTGCACGGTTTAAATATCAATTTATATATCGCTCGCAATTGCGTCCCCGTTATTTTTTTGAATGAGCGGACTGCGACGATTGGAATCGGATCAAGCATGCGAACCAGTTGGACAACAGGAGTTCGTTATGGATGTGCGTTGCAGTAGTCCCGCGTCGCCCGTGCACGAATCGCCCGTCGACCACGACATCTTCGGCAGCTCGATTTACTACCGGCTATTCCTCGAGGCGGAAACGGTCCGGTGGCGCATGGGCGACATACCGTGGTCGTCGATCGATATCCGCAGCACCCCGCGGGCCTGGATCGCGCTGGCCAGAGAGATCGCCTATACCGAGCTCACACCGTTCAACGCGACCGCGCAGTATCTGCAGGATTACGCGAGCGACATCGATTTTACGCAGTGGGCAACGGTCTGGCTCTACGAGGAAATGAAGCATCCGCAGGCGATGATCCGGTGGCTGCACGAATTTGGCGAGACGGTCGACAGCCGCTTCGTGACGGAGGGCCGCAAGGTCGAGATCATCCCTTCGTTGATGGCGACGCTCGTCACGAACGTCTATGCGGAAGTGCTTGCCTGGTCGTTGTACATGCTGATCTCGAAGCGCTCGCCCGAGCCGGTGCTCGCGCAGGTGACCCGCCTGCTGGCCGGCGACGAGGCGCGTCACGCAAGCGGCTTTTATTCGTATGCGAAGAAGCTGCTTGCGAACTCGGACAAACCGGACCGCGAGCGGCTGACGGCGCTGAAGGTCATGTACTTCTGGGCCGAAACCAATCACCGGGTAGAGCATCCGGTCAACCTGTTCCTGCGACGGATGGCGGACCGCCCCGAAGTGCTGGAGGCGATTCCGCTCGCCGATTTCCAGGCCTGCGCGAAGAAGATGTACGCGCGTGTCTATCCGCTGCTGGGCAACCTGCTCGGCCTGCGGATCAACAATGTCGACGACGTGTACCTGCATCTGAAAACGCTGCGATAACCCAATCCCGACGAGGAATTCCAGCAAATGACGCAAGCCGAGCATACCCACGCAAGCGAGCAGTACATCTATTCGGTCGACGACAGCCAGTGCATCGCATGCGGCGCCTGCACGTCCCTCGTCCCGTCGTGCATGCGCATGGAAGGCGGTCTCGCCAGGATCTTCGCGCAGCCGGCCACCGACGAGGCACGCGCGGACATGACGGCCGCGTTCTTCAGTTGTCCCGCCGCGGCGATCCGGCGCACGCATGCCAGGCGTTGACGAGGCTCGCCGAACGGACGGCGCGCCGCCGCGATCGCGCCCGCCTGATGACCGCAAGGCCATCGCCTTGCCTAACGATTGAAGGATTTGCCATGCGTCCAACAGCATTACCCGGTGACGAACGCCTGATGAAGCTGTTCCGCAATGCCACCGAGGAACAGTGGGTGCCCGGCCAGACGTTCGAATGGAACGTCGAATGGGACTACGCGAACCCGTTGCGCATGGCGAGCCTCGAATACGAGATCAGCGACGGGGCGTTCTGGAGCAAGGTCGGCGACAAAGGCCGCGAGTCGCTGTCACGCGACTTCCAGGTTTGGCGGCTGTCGCAGATGCTGCACGCGGAGCTGGCCGCGCTCGACGTATGCGCGAAACTCACGCAGCTTCACGCGGACGTGCCGGCCAAGCTCTGCTGCACGTTGCAGGCGGCCGACGAGGCGCGGCACGTGCAGGTGTTCACGCGGCTTCTCGACGAAATCGGCTCGGCCCCGTTCCCGATCACGCCGTCGCTCGGGACGCTGATTGACCAGGTCGGGCGTGACAACCGGATCAGCTTCCTGTCGCTCGGCATGCAGATCCTGATCGAAGGGGTCGGCATCGGCGCGTTCCGGCGCATCAGCATCGCGACCGACTCGGCGTTCGTGCGCACGCTGTTCTCCTACATCATGAAGGACGAGGCCCGCCATTTCGCGCTGGGGCGCCTGATCGTCAGCGAGCCCGAGCGACTCAACGACGAAGTCGGTCCGGCCGAACTAGACGATTTCCTCGACGAAGCGCTCGCTCTACTCGACGAGTACCTTCGCCCGACCGAGGTGCTGGCGCGATTCGGATGCTCGGCGGACCAGGCGAAGCAACTGATCGACGGGTCGTCGTTCGGCAAGCAGTTCCGCCGGACGGTATTCGGGCAGATCGGCAGGCCGGTGCTCGAGCTGGATCTCGACCCGCGTGCGAAGACTCGCCAACGCCTCGAGGCGTTGGCGGGGCTGGCCAGCTGACGCAGGCCGGCCAAACGCCGTTCATCCGTCATTCGATGTCAACCGACGCCGCACGCCTCGCGACGTCGTCCAATCTGCAAAGGGTCATCAAATGGGTATTCTTCAGCGACTGCGGACAGCGAATGCCGAATTCGCGATGCAACTTCGCCATACCTGCCCGCCGGAGACGGTTCGCGGCGACGCCGCCGCGTTCGTCGACCTGCGGCCGGCCGACGACGACGTCGGCGGGCTGACTGGCGCGCTGTTCGGCATTCCGGACGGCGGACTGCTCGCGTGTGTCGCACCGGCGCCCGACGGCGGCCGCGTACTGTATCTCGACGCCGCCGCGTACCGGAGCGCGATCGCGCTGCGCTCGTCCGGCGACGGCGACAACGCGCTCGGTCAGCTCTCCATCGCCGATGACGCGAACCTCGCAGGGCAGCCGCTGACCGACGCCGAGCTGTCGCGCATTCGCGCCGGCTACCTGCTGCGCGTGATCGCGGAACTCATCGGCGAGGCCGCCGAGGTCAAGCGGCAGACCGCGCGCTTCCTGATCGACAGGAAAAGCACGACCGGCGTCCTGATCGACCTGCCGGACGTTCGCACGCAGCTTTCGCATGTCCATGCGTGGCTCGACGTGCTCGAGTCCGCGCACGCCGAACTGACCGGGCGGCCCGCTTCGCCGCGCACGTGCGCAGAAGCCGAAATCCTGCTGGTCGCCGCGCTCAGGAAACTGCAGATGTTCGCCAATCAGTGCGTTCAGCTGAACGGCGGTTGGGGCTACATCGAGCGCAATCCGGTCGCCGCGTTCTACCGCGACCTGAATGCGGCTCGTCCGCTGCTGCGGATCAGCGCGACCGGCCCGAGCACCCCGATCGACTGGACCCAGCCGTTCGTCGCGGCCACCGACGACGAGCACGCGTTCCGCGCGACCTTCGCCGAGTATCTGCACGAACGGGTCGCGCCCGTGTTCGACGCCTGGGAGGCCAGCGGCCGCATTCCACGCGAGGGATTCGAGGAACTGGGCAAGCGCGGCTACCTCGGGCAGGCGTGCCCGCGAGAATGGGGCGGTGGCGGCGCCGGCATGATTCGGCACATGCACATGACCGAGCAGATGATGCTCGAAAATCTGTTCGGACTGACGGTCAGCACGATGCTGATCGCGAATACGGTCGTGCCGATCCTGACACGCTACGGCTCGGAGGACCTGAAGGACCGCTTCCTGCCGGCGATCGCGGCCGGCCGCACGATCCCCTGCCTCGCGGTGACCGAGAGCGGTAGCGCCGGGGCGATGGTGACCACGCTCGCGACGACCGCAGACGATCGAGGCGACCATTGGGTCGTGAACGGCGACAAGCATTACATCACGAACTCGCCCGCCGCCGATGTCGCATTCGTGCTCACGCGCACGACGCGCGGCGCCGACGCGCAGGGTCTCACGCTGCTGTGTGTGTCGATGGACCTGCCGGGCGTCGAGATCGTGGAGAAATACGCGAAGCTCGGCGCACACGCGTCGGAAACCGGGCATATCCGGTTTACCGACGTGAAAGTGCCGAAGCAGAACACCGTCGGCTATGTCGGGTCCGGCCTGCTATACGTCGTCGACGTGATCGTCGAGGAGCGCGTGCTGATTGCGGCCGCCGCGGTTTCGTATGCGCTCTACTGCCTGAACCGTACGCTCGCGCAGTTGCCCGCGCGGAACGACGCGGCGGCGCTCGCGGATCTGCGCTGCGAGGCGGCGGCGCTGCGCGTGCGCTGCTGGCAAACGGCACGGCGCGCGGCGGCGCGCACGTCGATTTCCACCGACGCGGCGATGCTCAAGTACCTGTGCGGCGATTTCGTGCGCGACTGCATCGATGCGTGCGAAGACGCGCTGCTCGCGGGTCGCCGCACGCCGGGCGACATCGCGTGGCTTCAGCGCGCGCGCCTCGACGGCCGCGTGATGAGCCTCTTCACCGGCGCGTCCGGCGTCATGAAGGACTACTACAGCCGGCGCGTGACCGCAGGCCTGCGGCTGCATGCGTCCGCGTGAGCGGGCCTGCCGCCCTTCGACGTTCGAACCGCGCTTTCAGGAGATCCAGCACCATGGCCCTTGCCAGCATGTCCCCGTCGTCCCGCGCCGAGCCCGGCAGCCGTGAGTCCGTGCTCGGCAGCGCGCGCTTCTACCATCTGTTCGACCAGGCCGAATCGGTGCGCTGGAAGATATCGGACCTGCCGTGGGAGCGGCTCGACCATTCGCTCGTTTCGGACGAGCTGCTGGACGTGGTCACCGAGATTGCGATGTCCGAGCTGACCACGTGGTCGGCCTCGCGGATGTTCCTCGAGAAATTCCACGACGACGTCGATTTCACGCAATGGGTATCCGTCTGGATGTACGAGGAGACCAAGCACCCGTACGTGCTGATGCGCTGGCTCGAGCTGGCCGGGCGTTCGTTCGACGCGGACTTCGTCGCGTCCGGGCGCGCGACCGAGCCGTTCATCCGTTCCCGCGTCGGCACCCTCGTGATGAACATCCTGTCCGAAATCGAGGCGTCGTCGATCTACATGCGGCTGTCGAAGGCCGTACGGGAACCCGTGCTGAAGACCATCACGCGATTGCTGTCGTCGGACGAGGCGCGCCACTCCGGCAGCTTCTACGTGTATGCGAGCAAGATGATCGCGTGCTCGAATCGGCCGCGCACGGAACGGATCGAGGCGCTCAAGGTCCTGTACTTCTGGCTCACCTCGCTGCGCAACGTGCAGCACCCGGTTGCAATCGTGTCGCGCCTCGTGTCGGGCCTGTCCCGGGAGTCCGGCGAACTGCCGGGCGTCGACGATCGCGGGCTGATCGATGCGCGGATGCGCTCGGTCATCGGCACGCTCGTCGGCATCTCGCTCGACAGCGCGGACGACGTGATGGAACAGATCCGCCGACTCGCGCTCGGCTGAAGCGCCGGGTTCGCCGGTCTTTACGCAATCTCATCCTCCTTCGCCACATGACACCCGAATCGATCGTAGAGGTCCTGCAACAGCACGCGGCATCCCGCCCGAATCAGCTCGCGATGCAGCACTACGACGCGCACCTCGAACCGATCGCCGGGTTGACCTACGGCGATCTCGTCGTGTCGATGCAGAAAATGGCGGCCCGGCTCGCGGACCGGGTTCGGCCCGGCGACACCGCACTCGTCGCGATGAAGTACGGCATCGACTACGTCGTCGCCCTGCTCGCGATCCTGTCGCTCGGCGGCGTGGCGATCCCGGGCATGCCGGCGAACCGCCGCTCGTCGCAGCGTCTCGAAGCCATGCTGCGGGTCGGGCAGTCGGTCGCGATGCTGCACGACGGGCTGAACGATTTCACCGAAGGCATCCTCGCGCGCCACGACGTGCATGCGCTGGACCTGTCCGCGCCGGCGCAGGCTGGCGGGACCGTGCCCCCCGTGCGGCGGATCCCGGGCGAGGCCGCCGCGCTGCTGCAGTTCACTTCCGGCTCGACGGCGACGCCCAAGGGCGTGCTCATCTCGCACGCCAACATCGTCGCCAACCAGATCGCGATCGCGAAACACTTCGGCCATCGCGACGGCCTGCGTCTGCTGGGCTGGCTGCCGCTCTTTCACGACATGGGCCTGATCGGCAACGTGCTGCAGCCGCTGTTCCTCGGCGGCACCGCGCTGATGCAGTCTCCGCTCGACGTCGTGTCGAAGCCGGCGAGCTGGCTGAAGCTGATCGAGCTGACACGCGCGCACACGAGCGGCGGCCCGAATTTCATCTACGACATGTGTGTGCGGCGCGTGTCGGCGGACGAAGCGGCGAGCCTGGATCTGAGCGCATGGGAAACCGCGTACAACGGTTCGGAACCGGTGCGGCGCCACACGCTGGAGCGATTCGCGGAAAAATTCCGCGCATCCGGCTTCAGGGCCACGTCGATCTTTCCGTGCTACGGGATGGCCGAAGCGAGCCTGTTCGTCTCTGGCCACCGCTTCTTCGGGACGGATGGCGACACGGCGGCGCCGGCGACGGATTCCACGGGTACGCTTGTATCGTGCGGCCCGATCGATGCGGAGACGACGATCGTGGTCGCCGATCCCGTGTCGCTCGCGCCGCTCGACGATGGCTCGACCGGCGAGATCTTCATCTCCGGACCGTCGGTGGCGAGCGCCTACCGTGACGAATGCGGCATCCGGACCGCGCCGTTCGCATACCGCTTCGCGGCCCACGAGGGCCGGCTGTTTCACCGCACGGGGGACCTCGGCAAGATCGAACGCGGGCAACTGTTCGTGACCGGGCGCCGCAAGGACACGATCAAGATTCGCGGCGTCACGTATCACGCCGAGGACGTCGAAAGCATCATCGAGCGTGAGTGTCCGCAGATCGACGATCACACGGTCTGCATCGTCGGCCTGCCCGCCGCGAATGGCGACGAGACGGTCGCGGCCGTCGTCGAGATCTCGCGAACGACCGCCTCGTCCGCGCGAAGCACGCTGGTCTCGCAGATCCGCGAGGCCGTCTCGCTGCACGCGGGCGTCAGCGTCGCGAGGGTCTGCTTCGTCCTGCGCGGCTCGTTGAGCCGGACGTCGAGCGGAAAATTCATCAGATCGCTATGCAGGGAAAGCCTCGCCGACGGAAGTCTGGCGATCATCGATGAACTTCAGGAAGTGTAGCCACCAAGCCAAGGAGCGGGAGAATGACTGAACGTAAACAGATGACGGAAAAACTGGCGGCGGAACTCGCGCGCCTGCTTGACGTCGAGCAGCTGGACACCAATGCGACGATTGCCGGCATGGGCTGGGATTCGATGATGCTCGTCGAGCTGGCGATCGCCGCCGAGGTCGTCTATGAACGGCGCATCGACCTCGAGAAGCTGCAGGTCGATTTCGACATGAAGCTCGGCGACATCTTCAATAAGGTGGACGAACTGATGCGCGAAACGGAACCGGCCGGGCCGGTCGCGGAATAGTCGTCACCCGCCCGGGCGTGGGCGGGCCCCTAGCAGGCTGTTGAAATTGGGAACGGTGTAAGCGGGCTCGAAGGGCGGTGCGTTAGAGATATCGTGTTCATGATCTTGAGCAGATGAGCCGATGCGTGGAATGGACGAG